>CAXSEO010000142.1:0-6469 GCA_964235525.1 uncultured Sphingomonas sp.
GTGCCCGCCTCCATCGCACCGGGCACATCGCCCGCGCGCAGCCTGGGGATCATGTCCTGATTGATGACGACGCTCGACAACGCGTCCGTCAGCACCGGCTCCAGCCCGTAACCGACTTCGACGCGGGGGCCGCGATGGCCGACCGGCTCGTTCGGCGCGATGAACAGGATCGCACCGTTGTTGACGTCCTTGAGGCCAACGCCCCAGCTGCGGAGCAGGCGATAGCCATAGTCCTCGACAGGATAGCCCTGCAGGTCCGGGATCGTCGCCACCACCAGTTGCCGGTGCGTGTCCCGCTGCAGCGCCTGCAGCTTCTGCGTCAGGTCCGCCTTCGTCGCGGGCGGCAGGACGTTGGCAGCGTCGACCACCAGCCCGGTGAACTTGGGAAAGGTTTGCGCGGGCGCGACGGCGGCGAGCGTCGCCAGCCACAGCGCGAGCAGGAACCGCCACACGCCCATCGCGCCCAGCCCGGCCATCCGGCGCTTAACCGAAGTTCACCTTGGGCGCGGTGTCCGCCCCCGGCGTGGTCGCCTGAAACGGCGTCATCGGCTTCGCGCCATAGAATACCCGCGCGCCGACCGCGTCGGGAAAGGTGCGGATGCGGGTGTTATACGCCTGCACCGCCTCGTTATAGTCGCGCCGCGCGATCGTGATGCGGTTCTCCGTCCCCTCCAGCTGCGACTGGAGCGTGGCGTAATTGCCCTGTGACTTGAGCTCTGGATACGCCTCCTGGAAGCGCTGTAGCGAGACGCCGAGTGCGCCCTGCGCGGCGGCGTACTGGTTGACCTTGGCGGGATTGGTCAGATCATCGGCGCTCACCTTGATCGAGTTGGCGCTGGCCCGCGCCTGCGTCACCTGGACCAGGATGTCCTTCTCCTGCGCGCCCGCCGCCTTCACCGTCGAGACGAGGTTGGGGATCAGGTCGGCGCGGCGCTGATACTCGTTCTGCACATCCGCCCAGCGCGCCTTGGCGTTCTCCTCGGCGGTGGGCACGCTGTTGATGCCGCAGCCGGACAGCGCGACGGCGGCGACGAGGGGAACGAGAGCGGGACGGAACGACATCGGAAACGGCCCTCCTCGGCCTGCCTGCGACAATATAGATCACCACCGCCACTTGGCGAGGGCGAATCGCGCCGATACGCTGCGAGTGTCGCAACAGGGGAGCGCGGATCATGTTCAGGGAGTTCAGGACCTTCATCGCGCGCGGCAACGTGCTCGATCTCGCGGTGGCGGTGATCATCGGTGCGGCGTTCGGGCGCATCGTCTCGTCGCTCACCGACGACGTGCTGATGCCGCTGGTCGGCCGGGTGTTGGGCGGCCTCGACTTCTCGGGGTACTTCGTGCGGCTGGGGCCAGTGCCCGCGCGCTACGTCGGCTCGCTCGACGACTACACGGGGCTGAAAAAGGCGGGCGTGCCGCTGCTCGGCTATGGCGCGTTCGTGACGCAGGCGGTGAACTTCCTCATCGTCGCGTTCATCATCTTCCTGATCGTCCGCGCGGTGAACCGCTTCATGCCCAAGGCGGACGCCCCGGTCGCGACCGAGCCCGCCGACGTGACGCTGCTCCGCGAGATCAGGGACGATCTGCGCGGGCGGGCGTCATAGCGGTTCAGCTTTGCTGAACCGGGACGCGTGAGCGGATCGAACTCAAGCCGCCGCCAGATCCTCCGCCGTCGCGTCCGCGAGGCTGGTGCCATCGAGGATGCGCGCGGTCTCGTCGCGCACGCGCAGCATCGCGTGGCGGATCGCGCAGTCGGCCTCGCTCTTGCAGTCGAGGCAGCGCTTGTACGCCGTGCGGCTGACGCAGGGCACCAGCGCGAGCGGCCCCTCGATCACGCGGATGATCTCGCCGAGCGAGATGAGGTGGGTCGGGCGCGACAGCCGATAGCCGCCCATCTTGCCGCGATAACTGTGGAGCAGCCCCGCCTCGCGCAGATCGGCGAGGATCAGCTCGAGGAACTTGCGCGGCACGTTCGCCCCGGCGGCGATGCGGGTCATCGGCGTCGGCACGGGCGAGGGCGGCGCATGGGCGAGGAACAGCATCGCGCGAAGCGCGTAGCGGGAACGCTGGGTCAACATGATCACGGTTCAATGGACCGCCATTGTGGCAAGTGAAAGGCTCGCGCGACGCCGAACGCTGAGCGCAGCTTGGCCAAAGCCGCCGCGTGCCCGCCCACCATTGCGCGGCATCGCGCGCGCGCCTATGTCCTTAGACGCAGGGGCAACCCGGCTATGGCGATAAAGGATTGCGTGCACTAGGCGCAGCGGACTCGGGGGCAGTACCCGACGGCTCCACCAAAACCGGCTCGTCGAGCCGGTTTCGACGGGGCCGAACCAGGATCGACGTGTGTTGAACAGCGTAGTCTTTCGCTCGGAATGGGACCACCGCGACGGCCCATACACAAGTGCCAACGATAACGAAGCACTCGCGATTGCCGCGTAACTGAAGCCCTCACGGGTCTAGGTTACACGAACAAAAGCGCGGTCGGGCGCACCGGGCAACAGAAGCGCTACAGCGGTATGGGGGGCACCGGGCAACAGAAGCCTCCCACTCACGAGGCCCGAGGCTAAGCGGAGCTTAGACGAGGACCCAGCCGAGTGGCGGCCGGCGGGTGGCCGAGCTCGCACTCGGCCAACTCGTCCGACGGCGCGGCTTCGCCGCGACGCCCCTTCTGCTCTCTTCCGCTTCGTCCGCCTCAGGCGTATCACTCCTCGCAAAGCAAACAGGAGAGCACGCCATGGCCACCCTCGCCCAGATCGACACCACGCCCCGCTACGCGCCCGGCGAGTGGGAAGCACGCGTCGACCTCGCCGCCGCCTACCGCCTCGTCGCGCTGTACGGGTGGGACGACCTCATCTTCACGCATTTGTCCGCGCGCGTGCCGGGGCCCGAGCATCACTTCCTGATCAACCCCTACGACATGATGTTCGAGGAGATCACCGCCTCGTCGCTGGTCAAGATCGACGTCGAGGGCAACCCGGTCGGTGCATCCGAGCACCCGGTCAACCCGGCGGGCTTCACGATTCACTCCGCGATCCACATGGCGCGCGAGGACGCAGGCGCGGTGATGCACCTGCATACGCCTTATGGCCAAGCGGTGAGCGCGATGGAATGGGGGCTGCTCCCGCACACCCAGACCGCGATGATCGCGGCGCATGATGTCGCGTACCACGACTATGAGGGGATCGCGACCGACCTCAACGAGCGCGAGCGGCTGGTCGCCGACCTCGGCATCAAGAACGCGATGATCCTGCGGAACCACGGCACACTGGCGGTCGGCGACAGCGTCGCGAGCTGTTTCCTGCGACTCTACTTCCTCGAGCGCGCGTGCGAGGCGCAGGTGCATATGCTGTCCGCCGGGCGCGAGAACCTCAACAACCCGCCGCAAGGCGTCGAGCACAAGGTCGCCGGGCAGAGCAACCCCAAGGGCGCGTCGGTGCTCGCCAAGCGGCTTGCCTGGCCCGCGCTGCTCCGCAAGCTCGACCGGGTGGACTCGGGCTATCGGGCCTGACCGAAAGAGAAAGGGCGCCGGCCTTACGACCGACGCCCTCCTCCCCTTACTCACGTCAGATCAGAACTTCGCGGCGATCTCCAGGCCCCAGGTCCGCGGCGGGTTGAGGTTGCCGTAATCGCCCAGGATGCCGCCATACGCAACCGAGGCCAGCGTCGTCCCGTTATAGTTGTTGACCGGTGACGAGTTCGCGTCGGAGCGGCGGTAGATATAAGTGCTGTTGAACAGATTGCGGCTCCACACCGACACGGTCACCTTATTGTGATCGTTGACCGCGATATCCGCCAGCGCGAGCCGTCCGTTGACAAGGAAAGTTGGGTCGGTCTTCGTCGGCTCCAATTCAAAGGTGTTCTGGCTACCCGAGTAATTGCCGTCGAGATGAAGCCGGACGCTGGCGTCGCCCACATGAACCGGCAGGACATAATCGATCGAGCCCGACGCGGCGTTTCGCGGCGTGTAGACGATATACAGCTGCTGGGGCAGACCACCGAAGATGGGGTTCACCGCCTTCGGCGCGTCCCAGTAGGTGTAGGCGTATGAGCCGGTAAGCGTCAGATCGCGCGTTGCCCTTACCGTCAGGTCGGCCTCGATGCCGCGAATATGCGTGGTGCCGGCGTTGATCGCCTCTTCGAGATGGGCGTTGAAGGTCGGGCTGGCCGGGTTGGTGTCGAAATAGTCGAAGTCGAACTGGGTGTTCTTGCGGTTCATGATGTAGCCGGCGAGGTTCAACCGGGCGCGGTGCTCGAGGAAGTCCATCTTCGCGCCGATCTCGTACGACTTCACCGTCTCTGGGCCGAACGAGCGGAACGTATCCGAGCGGTCGTCGGCGCCGCCAGCGCGGAAGCCGGTCGCGTACTTGGCGTAAAGGTGGACGTCAGGCGTCGCATCGAACAGCACGTTGACCAGCGGATCGAAGCGCTTGACGCTGTTCCTGAACATGAACGGCACCGCCACCGGTGTGACAACGCCACCCACGACCACCGGCAAGTTCTCGTTGACGACGAACAGGCTGCCGTGGCGCTTGTCGAGCGTATAACGGCCACCCGCCGTGATGTGAAGCGCGGTGAACCCGGCCGGAGTGTAGGTGGCCTGTCCGAACGCCGAGTAGTTGTGGTCATACGCGATGCTGTCGCGCGTCACGAACTGGCAGAGGTTGCCCAGCGACGCCACCGGGTTGACGCAGCCCGGAGCATAGGGCTGCCAGCCCTGGTTGGTCGACTTGATGTTGCCCATCGCGTTCGGGACGGTGACCGGCGCGCCGGTCACGGTCGTGAACGGCGGGATCGGGCTGAGGATTGAATAAGCTGTGCCGTCGCCGTTCCACAGGTCCGACGACGGCGTGGCCGCGTACTCGGTGGCGTGTTCGGTATAGTAATAAAGGCCGAGCACATAGTCGAGCTGGGGCAAGCTGCCGACGGCCTGAAGCTCTTGGCTGAACTGGTTCTGTTTCAGGAACGACAGGCTGTAGCGGCTGAACTTGCCGCTGTTGCTCGCGGTGAGATCCTCGCCGACGAACGAGGGCGAGAAGACGACGCGCTCCGGGCCACCCGAATTGTCCCACTGGTCCGTCCGCACGCCGCGCCATGCGGTGATCGAGCGCAGCTCGACCCCAGGCGCGATCTTGTAGCGAAGGTTGGCGGAGAAGCCGTGGGTGAAATCGGTGCTCGGCTGCTGCGGCACACCAACGTCTGCGATGTACTGGCGACCGGGATGGATGCCGACCAACGGCGCCTTGGGCGCGATGCAGGGATTGATCGACCCGTTGGGCACCGGCTGGCCATTCGGTTGGACCGCGCCAGCAGGCGGGTTGGCGTTACAACGCGCTCCGTTGAAATAGAGCACGGGCGTTGCGTTCGTAGCGCTGGTTGCCGCATAATTGCCGACATTGAACCCTTTCGGATTGAAGTTCAGCAGCTGGCTGAAGAACGGCGTGTTGTCGTCCCGCGCGTAATCATACGCGAAGTCCGCGGTCAGGCCCGCGACGGGCTCCCAGCGCGCCGCGACCCGGCCGCCCTTGCGATCATAATAGTTCCAGCCCGTCGAGCCCGTGAGCGGGTCCTTCACCGTCGGGTCCTGATGCTGATAGACTCCGTCGAACTTCAGCGAGATGTTGTAGAACGTCGGCAGGTCGAGGTGAATCTCGGCGTTGCGGCTGCCGAAATTGCCCACGCCGCCGACGACGCGGCCGTCGAACACGCCGGTCGGGGCCTTGGTCACCAGCGACAGCGCGCCGCCCTCGGTGTTACGCCCGAACAACGTGCCCTGCGGCCCCTTCAGCACCTCGATCCGCTCGATGTCGAACAGCGCGGCGTTCAGGCCCTGCGTCTTCCCGAGCGCGACGCCGTCGAGATAAACGCTGACGCCGTTGTCGCGCGCGGTCTGGTTCTGATCATAGGGGACGATGCCGCGGATGCCGATCGTCAGCGCGGACTGGCGCGCCTCGAACGTCGCGACGCGCAAGCTAGGCACCAAACCGTCCGCCAGGTTGAACAGGCTGAGGACATGATTGTCGGTCAGGTTCTGCGCGTTGAGCACCGAGATCGAGATCGGTGTCGACTGGAGGTTGGTCTCGCGGCGCTGCGCGGTGACGATGATGTCGCCAAGCCCGGACCCGCTCTGGTCGCTGGTCGCGCCACCCTGCGGCTCCGCGCCCGCGCTCGCGCCGGTCTCGGCGCCGGTAGGCGACTGCCGGGTCGCCTCGACGGGCGCGTTAGGTGTCGCGGACTGGTCGGTCTGCGTCTGCGCCTGGGCTTGCCCCACGAGCGCGAGCGACAAGGCGGCGAGCGAGATCGCCGAGCCAGAGAACGTCATCGAAGATACCCCTTTATGTCCGTCGTTCGTCGCGGACGAGGGCTCGCCTAGGCGGATTCGACAACAGTTCGGTGACTCATCTGTGACAGTTCGGTGACGGTGGTGGACGCTCCTCATAGCAAAAAGGGGCCCGGATCGCTCCGAGCC
>CAXSEO010000143.1:0-6449 GCA_964235525.1 uncultured Sphingomonas sp.
CAACCGCGCGTGGCTGACCGACCGCGAGGCGTTCGCGCCCTGCCCGGAGCCGACGCTCGCCGCGCTGCGCTCGCTCGTGGCCGAGTGCCGCGCAGAGGTCCCCGCCGAACTGCCCCGGGCGCTCGCCTGCCTGGTCGGCTATTTCGGCTACGAGACCATCGGGCTGGTCGAGGCCCTTTCCGCACCTGAAGCGGACCCTCTCGGGCTGCCCGACATGATGTTTGTCCGCCCGACGGTAGTGCTGGTGTTCGACCGGCTCGCGGACGCGCTGTTCCTCGTCGCGCCCGCCTGGCCCGACCCGCGCCGCAGCCCGGCGGCCATCGTTGCCGAAGCGGAGGAACGGCTCGACACCGTCGCCGCCCGCCTCGACGCCGCCCCGCTGCCCGCGCCGGTACGGGGCGAGGCGGCGGACGTGACGCTCACCCCCGCGCTCCCGGCGGGGCGCTACGAGGCGATGGTGGCGTGCGCGCAGGACTATATCGCAGCGGGTGACATCTTTCAGGTCGTGCTGGCGCAGCGCTTCACTGCCCCGTTCCCGCTACCGCCGTTCGAGCTGTACCGCTCGCTGCGGCGGATCAACCCGTCGCCCTTCCTCTACCATCTCGACCTGCCCGGCTTTGCGCTGATCGGCTCCTCGCCCGAGATCCTCGTCCGCGCGCGCGATGGCGAGGTGACGATCCGCCCGATCGCCGGCACGCGCCCACGCGGCCGCACGGCCGCGGAGGACGAGGCAAACCGAGCTGAGCTACTCGCCGATCCCAAAGAGCGCGCCGAACATCTGATGCTGCTCGACCTCGGCCGCAACGATGTCGGCCGCGCGGCGGCGGGGGGGAGCGTGCGGGTGACGTCGAGCTATGGCGTGGAGTTCTACAGCCACGTCATGCACATCGTCTCCAACGTCGTCGGCCGCGTCGCGCCCGGAAAGGACGCGCTCGACGCCCTGTTCGCTGGGTTCCCGGCGGGCACGGTCAGCGGCGCGCCGAAGGTCCGCGCCTGCCAGATCATCGCCGAGCTGGAGCCGGAGCGGCGCGGTGCCTATGCTGGCGGCGTCGGCTATTTCTCGCCCGACGGGTCGATGGACTCGTGCATCGTGCTCAGGACGGCAGTGGTGAAGGACGGCGTCATGCACGTCCAGGCTGGCGCGGGCATTGTCACCGACAGCGACCCCGCGTCCGAGCAGCGCGAGTGCGAGGCCAAGGCGGGCGCGCTCCTCGCCGCCGCGCGCGACGCGGTGGCGCGAGCGAGCGAGGCGGGGTTCGGGCAATAACAAGGGCCGCCGCGGCATCCCGCGACGGCCCGCATTCGATTAGCCCGGATCAGCCCTTGAACTTGACCGCGATATAACCCGTGTTGCCCTTGCCGCGCGTCAGCAGCAGCAGCACCTCCGACCGCCCTGCCGCCTTGGCCCCGGCCACCGCGCGCGCCACATCCGCGCCGGTTCGCACCGGCACGCTATTGACCGCGCTGATCACGTCGCCGCGCTTCAACCCCTTCAGGCCCGCGTCGCTCTGCGGGTCGACCGAGGCGACCACCACGCCCTGCGTCGTCGTGTCGACACTCAGCGAGCGCGCGATCGCGGGGGTCAGCGGTTGCACGGTCAGCCCCAGCGCGTTGGCGGCGGCGGGCTGGCCCTGCGCGCTGCCGTCGCCGGGGATGCCGTCGTCCTCCTCGCCCGACGTGGCCGCGATCTGGTCCTCCGGCGGGCGGGTGCCGACCGTGGCATTGATCGTCTGCGGACGCCCATCGCGGATGATGTCGAGCCGCACCGGCGCGCCGGGCGCGATATTGGCGACCTGGAAGGCGAGCGTGGTATCAGGAGTAACGAGCGTGCCGTTCACTCGCGCCACGACATCTCCCGTGCGAAGACCAGCGCGAGCACCCGGGCCACCCGGCTCGACGCGCCCGATCACCTCGCCCTGGTTGGTCGGCACCCCGAGCGCGGCGGCCACGTCGGACGTCACCGGCTGAATACCGACGCCCAGATAACCGCGCGAGATCTTGCTGCCCGAGCGCAGCTTGTCGATGATCGGACGTGCTTCCTCGGCGGGAATCGCAAAGCCGATGCCGACATTGCCGCCAGACTGCGAATAGATCTGCGAGTTGATGCCGATCACGTCGCCGTTCAGGTTGAACATCGGCCCGCCGCTATTGCCCTGGTTGATCGCGGCATCGGTCTGGATGAAGCGATCGTAGGGGCTGCCGAGCCCGGTCTGACGATGCAACGCGGAGATGATGCCCGCCGTCACGGTGCCGCCAAGCCCGAACGGCTGGCCGATCGCGACCACCCAGTCGCCCACCCGACTGCGGGTCGAGTCGCCGAACTTGACGAACGGCAGCTGGCCCGGCGCGTCGATCTTGAGCAGCGCGAGATCGGACGCCTGGTCGCGCCCGACCAGCCGCGCCTTGTACTCGCGACGGTCGGCGAGCGTGACGGTGATCGACTCGACGGTCGCTCCCTTCGCGCCCGCCGCGATCACATGGTTGTTGGTGACGATATAGCCATCGGGCGAGATCAGGAAGCCCGAGCCGAGCGATTGCGCCTCGCGCGTCACCGGCTGGCCATCGCCGCCACCCCCGCCGCCGCCGCCGAACAGCTCGCCGAACGGCGTGCCCGCGAAGGGGTTGGCCTGCGCCGTCTGAGTAATCCGCTGCGCGGTGGAGACGTTGACCACCGCCGGCTGCAGCCTCGCGACCATGTCGGCGAAGCTCATCGGCGCGCCCGCCTTGGGGGCGACGGCCTCGATCGCGCCCGGCTCGTTCTGCGCGACCTGCGCGGTGGCGGGATGCTGGACGGCGACGGTGGCGACGGCCCCGCCGAGCAGCAGGGCACTGGTGAGAGCGTATGCGTAACGCACTATGTCTGGTTCCTTCTGGCTCGCGCGGAGCGCGACTTTGTGCTGTGTACGCTAGATAAGGGTCCCTGAACGCCGTTTGAATGCGCGATCATCGTCATCGCCCACGGCTCTCGAATTGTTTCAGATACGAGTTCTCGGGCGACAAGATCACCGAGGTCGAACCCTTGGCGGGCGTGCCCGCCTGCGCGGGGCCAAAGGTACGCTGGTATGACTGCATCGCGCGGTAGAAGTCGTAGAAGTCCGGGTCCTTGCCGAAACTCTGCGCATAGATCTGCGACGCGGAAGCGTCGGCGGTGGCGCGGATGATCTGCGCCTCCTTCTGCGCCTGCGCGTTGATCGTCGCGGCCTGCTGACGCCGGGCAGTGACCATCCGGTTGAGCGCGCTCTGGAGCGGACTGCCATTGGGCAGGTCGGCGTGCTTGATCCGCACATCGACGATCTGGACGCCATATTGCGACGCGGTCCGCTGCAACCGCGCCTGGATCGCGGTCATGGCCACGTCTCGCTGCGGGCTCAGCAGCACCGCGAAGTTGCGCTTGCCGAGCTCGCCCCGGATCGCCGAGGCGAGCAGCGGCACCAGCGCGTCCGTCACCCGCTGCTCGCTCCCCGCCGTCTTCACCATCAGCAACGGATCGACGATGCGGAACCGCGCGAACGCATCCACCTCCAGCCGGAGCTGGTCGGCGGACAGCACCTGCTGGTTCTCCGCGTTCGCGTCGAGGATACGCTTGTCGACCCACACCAGCCGGTCGATGAAGGGCACCCGCGCGATCAGCCCCGCGCCAGTTTGCCCAAAGCCTTGCCCCGACGAAAAAGCGTTGTAAACGCCGGTCGGCTTCTCGAAGCGGAGCACCACCGCCTGCTCGGTCTCGTCCACGATCGCGAAAGTCGCGGCTGCGAGGATCACGAGCAGCAGCGCGGCGAGGCCGAGCACCACCGGATTACGCCATAGGGTCGCGCTCATCGCCCGGCTCCGGTCGCGGGCGCAGGTTCAACGGCGGGCGGCGTGTCAGGCATCCGCTTCATGCGATCGAGCGGCAGAAAGGGCGAGACGCCCGGCGTTTCGACGATCGTCTTGTCGGTGTTGGCGAGCACATATTCCATCGTCTCGTAATACATCCGTCGCCGCGTCACCTCGGGCGCGAGCTTGTACTGCGCGTAGACCTTGTCAAACGCCGCCGCCTCGCCCTGCGCCAGCGCGATCTTCTGCTGGGCGTCGGCCTGCGCGTTGTTGCGGAGCGCCACCGCGTTCTGCTGCGCGGCGGAGACGTCCTTGAATGCCTCGTTGACGTCGCGCGGCGGGTCGGCCTGCTTGATCGCCACGCCCTCGATGCGCACGCCCGAGCGGTAGCTGTCGAGAACCGCCTGCATCCGCTCTTGCACCTGCGCCTGGATGCGGTCGCGGCCGCGCCCGAGCGCCTCGTCGAGGCCGATGTTGGCAACCACCTCGCGCATCGCGCTCTCGGCGGTGGCGCGGACGGTCTCCACCGGGTTCTTGATCTGGAACACGAAGTCCTCTGGGCTGCTGATGTTCCAGCGCACCGAATAGGCGAGGTCGATGATGTTCTGATCACCGGTCAGCATCAGGTTCTGCCCGCCCGACTGCGGAAAGTCGTCGGTGCGGATGTTCTGCACGTCGACCTTGGCGACGCGCGCGAACGGCGCGGGCAGGGTCCATTGCACACCCGGGTCGAGGGTGCGCGCGTATTTGCCGAACTCGGTCACCACGCCACGCTGCTCGGGACGGATCGCATGGAACGACGTCCCGATCAGCCATAGCGCCACCAGCAGCGCGGCGCCGATCGCCCATAGCGCGCGCGGGTTGGCACCATGCGGCAACAGCGGCCCGCCGCCCCCGCCACTGGGCCGCGCGCGGCGCAGGAACTCGTCGAGCGCGGTCGGCTTGGCGCCCTTGGGCGGCACCGCCCACGGATTGCGCGGACCACCACCGCCACCGCCGCCGCCCGCACCGTCTCCCCAGGGACCGTTGCTGTTGTCGGCGCGGAAGGTAGGCGCCTGGTCGAGCGGGCGCGTCGATCGTGTCATGTTCATCTTTATAAGTGGGCGCGGACGGAAAAACAGTGGCAAGCACCGCGCCCGCGCCTAGATCACTCCGCGATGAGCGACCTGATGCAATCCGCGTTACTCGCCGCTGCGGGCGGGCGGGCACAGGCGCGGCTGACCGGCACGCGCGCCGATGTGATCCTCGACGTGACCGGGCTGGACGCGGAGGAGCGCGCCGGGCTGGAGGCGAAGGTCCGCGCGGCGGTGGCGGCGGTGCCCGGCGTCGCGGAGGTGCGGGTCGCGCAGACCAGCGAGCGGGTCGGCCGCACGCTGATCGCGGTGGCGAGTGGCAAGGGCGGGGTGGGCAAGTCGACCGTCGCCGCCAACCTCGCAGTCGCGCTCGCACGGATGGGCAAGCGCGTCGGGCTGGTCGACGCGGACATTCATGGCCCGTCGCAGCCGCGACTGATGGCGGCGGAAGGCATCCGTCCAGAGGCGCGCGACAAGCAGCTGATCCCGGTGCCCACGCGCTGGGGCGTGCCGATGCTGTCGGTCGGCCAACTGGTCGAGCCCGGCCGCGCGATCGCCTGGCGCGGGCCGATGCTGGCGGGCGCGCTGGGTCAGCTCGTCGACGCGGACTGGGGCGCGACCGACACGCTGGTGCTCGACCTGCCGCCCGGCACCGGCGACGTCCAGCTGACCATGATCCAGAAGCACAAGCCCGCGGGCGCGCTGATCGTGTCGACGCCGCAGGACCTGGCGCTGATCGACGCCCGGCGCG
This sequence comes from uncultured Sphingomonas sp., assembly GCA_964235525.1. Lineage (GTDB taxonomy): Bacteria > Pseudomonadota > Alphaproteobacteria > Sphingomonadales > Sphingomonadaceae > Sphingomonas. Next base: position 5,641 of record CAXSEO010000143.1, read on the forward strand.
CGATCGACCTGTTCTCTCAAGCGGGCGTGCCGATCATTGGCCTGATCGAGAACATGGCGGGCTATGTCTGCCCGCATTGCGGCGAGGTATCGGACCCGTTCGGGCATGGCGGCGCGGAGGCGGCGGCGGTGGAGCTGGGCATCCCGTTCCTCGGTCGGGTGCCGCTGGCGATCGCGATCCGCACTGCGTCCGACGCGGGCGAGCCCCCGGCGGCGCGCGAGGGCGACACCGTGTTCGCCCCGCTCGCCGCGCGGGTCGTGGCGTGGCTCGGCAACCAGCGCGGGGGCGCGGCGTTCTCCCGCTGACAGGAGATCACCATGCCGCTCACCAGCGACGAGGACATCAAGGCGCTGCTCGAACAGACCCGGACGATCGCGCTGGTCGGCGCGTCCGACCGTCCCGACCGGCCCTCGTGGCGGGTGATGCGGACATTGCAGCAGCACGGCTATCGCGTGATCCCGGTCAACCCGCAGATCACCGGCGAGCATCTCCACGGCGAGTTCGTGTTCCGCAATTTGCATCAGCTCGGGAACCCGATCGACCTGGTCGACATCTTCCGCCGTTCCGAGGCGGCGGGCGAGGCCGTCGACGAGGCGATCGCGATCGGGGCGAAGGCGGTGTGGATGCAGCTCGGCGTCGTCAACGAGGCCGCCGCGGCGCGCGCAGAAGCGGCTGGGTTGAAGGTGGTGATGGACCGCTGCCCCGCGATCGACATCCCGCGGTTGGGCGTGGGCCCGATCGCAGCTTAGGCAGCGGGCGAGCGGCGCAACGCGGCCACCGCGGCGATCCACAACGCCGCCGCCGCACCG
>CAXSEO010000144.1:0-6427 GCA_964235525.1 uncultured Sphingomonas sp.
GGCCCGCCGACGATGCGGCGCGCGCGATGGCGCGGTCGATGGCGGCGGAGATGCACTCCTCCTTCGCCGCGCTGCGCCGCAAGCACAGCATGAACATCCGCCAGGTCTTCCCCGCGCAGCGCCCCGACGACGACGTGCTCGCGGACCTCCAGCGGATCATGGAGCTGTGGGCGCAGGCGCGCGCGCGCTGGGGCGGGACGGGACCGTTCCTGTTTGGTGCGTTCGGCGCGGCGGACATCATGTACGCGCCGGTCTGCACGCGCATCGTCACCTACCAGCTGCCGATCGCGCGCTTCGCGGGGCCGTATGTCGAGGCGGTGCTCAACCACCCGTACATGCAGGACTGGATCGCCGCCGCGCAGGCCGAGGACTGGGTCATCGAGCAGTTTGAGCAGCCGGTGGCGGGTTAATAGGGCGTGCCGTCCTTGTGCCGGTAGCTCCCGTCCTTTCCCGCCAACTCCAGGTCGATGTCGGGGTAATAGCAGTCCGTCGCCGCCGGTCTGCCAACGACCACGAACACGCAATCGCGGTCGGTGCGGTTCTGCAGCACGTGCCCGTTGCCGTCCCCCTTCGGGAACGCGACGCAGTCGCCGGGCGCAAGCGGGTGCTCGCCCGCATCGTCGACCAGCATCGCCTCGCCTTGCAGCATGACCAGGAACTCGTCTTCGCCTTCATGCCAATGCCGCTGGGACGACCACGCGCCGGGCTTCAGCGTCACGTGGCTCACGCCAAAGTCGGTCAGCCCGGATGCGGGCGCGAGACGGCGATACCAGCGCCCCGCCACCGCCGCCGCGAACGGTTCGGGATAGCCGGTCCGGTTTGTCTGCGGGATCGCGTCGAGGTCGAGCTTGGGCAAGGGCACCTCCGATGAGCGCGGCCACCCTGCCCGACCCGGTCGTGCTCGCCAAGGCGCTGCTCGCCTGCCCCAGCGTGACGCCCGCGCGCGGTGCGGTGTTCGACGTCGTGGAGGCGGCGCTGGTCCCACTCGGGTTCGCGGTCGATCGCTTCATCGCGGGTGACGCGCCCGACGCGCCGGTCGAGAACATGATCGCGCTCCGCGTCGGCCCCGGCCCGCTGCTCGCCTTTGGCGGGCACCTCGACGTGGTGCCGCCCGGCGAGGGCTGGACCGCCGACGCGTTCGCGCCCGAGGTCAGGGGCGAGCTGCTGTACGGGCGCGGCGCGGTCGACATGAAGGGCGCGGTCGCCGCGTTCATCGCCGCAGCCGCGCGGTCGACGGGGGCGCTCTGCCTGTTGCTGACCGGCGACGAGGAAGGCTTGGCGACCCACGGCACGCGCGCGATCGTCGACCGGCTCGCCGCGCGCGGCCTCCGCCCAGACCTGTGCCTAGTCGGCGAACCTACCTCCGCACACCGGCTCGGCGACACGCTCAAGATCGGACGACGCGGGTCGGTCAACATCGACATCGAGGTGCCGGGCGTGCAGGGCCATGTCGCCTACCCGGAGCTCGCCGACAACCCGATCCCGCGCCTCGTCGCGGCGCTCGCCGAACTTGACGCGTTGAAGCTGGACCGCGGCAACGACTGGTTTCAGCCGTCCAACCTCGAATTGACCGACCTCGCGGTCGGCAACCTCGCCGACAACGTCATTCCCGCGCACGCCGCCGCGCGCGTGTCGATCCGCTTCAACGACGAACAGCGCGGTGAAGCGCTGGTCGAGCGAGTTGCCGCGATTGTCCGCCGCCATGCTCCCGCCGCCGTCGTGCGCGGGCGCGTGTCGGGCGAGGCATTCCTGACCAGGCCCGGCCCGCTCTCCGCGCTCGTCGCGGAGGCGATCACCGCGCACACCGGCCTCACGCCCGAGCTCTCCACCACCGGCGGCACGTCAGATGCGCGTTTTCTGTCGCGGCTCTGCCCGACGGTCGAGTTCGGGCTGGTCAACGCGACGATGCACAAGGTTGACGAGGCGGTCGCGCTCGCCGACCTGCACTTGCTGACCGCGATCTATGCGGAGGTGATCGCCCGGGCCGGAGCGTCGCCCGCGATCCAGGCGAGCAGCGCGGCCTCCTCCATCGGTGGCGCGACCGCATAGCCCTGGATCACGTCGCAGCCGATCACGCGCAGCATCTCCGCCTGCGCCTCGGTCTCCACACCCTCGCCCACCGCTTCGCAGCCCAGTCCATGGATCAAGCCCACCACCGCCTGCGCGATCGCCCGCGCCTTGGCGTCGGTGGCGATGTCGCCCACCAGTGCCCGGTCGAGCTTGACCCGGTCCACCGGCAGGTCACGCAGCCGCGCGATCGTGCACAGGCCGCTGCCGAACCCGCCGACCGCCACGCACACCCCCTGCGCGCGAAGCGCGTGCAGCGCCGCCGTCACCTCCGCACCCATCCGCATCGCGAGCGTTTCGTCGATCTCCAGCTCGAGGCCGCCCGGCGGCGCTCCCGCCGCCAGCAGAGCGCGGGCGAGCTCTCGGAAAAAACCGGGGTCGTCGATCTGCCGCCGGCTGACGTTGATCGCCAGCCGATGCGCATGCCCTTTCGCCGCCCACCGCGCGGCGGTGCGGGCGACCTCGTCGACCATGCGATCGCCGATCGCGACGATCAGCCCGGTCTCCTCCGCCCGGCCGATGAAGCTCCCCGGCAGCCGCAATCCGTCGGTCGGGTGCCGCCAGCGCAGCAGCGCTTCCGCCGCGACCACCGCGCCATGCCGCGCGGTCACCTGCGGCTGGAACACCAGCTCGAACTGGCCCTCGCTGACCGCGTCGCGCAGCTCCGCGTCGAGTTGCTCGCGGTCGGCAATGCGCTCGGCCAGCCGGTCGGTATATGTCTCCACTCGCCCGCGCCCGCTCGCCTTCGCATGATACATCGCCACGTCCGCCGCGCGCATCAGGTCGTGGAGCGTGTCGCCGTGCGTCGGCCGTATCGCCACGCCGATCGACGCGCCGATCTGCAGGTGCGCGCCGCCGATATCGAACGACTGCTCGAGCGCTTGCAGCACCGCCCTGGCGACCGTCTCCGCCTCGTGGTCGGACGCGGTCGGCAACAGCAGCGTGAACTCGTCACCCGCGAGCCGCCCGACCAGCGGCGGCAAAAGCTCCGATCCCTCTGCGACCTCGCGCAACCGGTGCGCGACTTGCCCGAGCAACTGGTCGCCCGCCGCATGGCCCTTGGTGTCGTTGACCGCCTTGAACCGGTCGAGATCGACGAACAGCAACGCCGCGCCATGGTCGGGCGGCATGTCGGCGAGCAGCTGCTCGGCGCGATGGCGGAAATGGGTCCGGTTGGGCAGACCGGTCACGACGTCGAACATCGCCAGCCGCTCGATCCCGTCGAAATTGGCGCGCATACGTCGGAACAGCGCGTCCATCGCCCGGGCGAGCGCGGGGACGACCGCGCCGATCTCGGGCGGCGTCGGCGAGGCGAGGTCACCCTCCCCCGCCAGCGCGAGTCGAGCGATGGCACGGTCGATCGCGGCGGCGGTGGTGGAGACAGTTCGCTCGGCGGCGGCCCAGGAGAACACGCCGCAGATCAGCGCCGGGATCAGCGCGCGCGCATAGCCCACCGCCGACGCGGCCTGCGTCGTCACCAGCAAGGCGAGGAAGAACGCCACGCCGCCCGCCCACAACGCGAACACCACCGCGCGGCTCTTGAGCGAAACGCCGTCCATTGCTCGCGGCTACCTGCCCCTTTAACGCCCGGGACGACCGGGCCAATCGGGAACGCTTAGCGACGAGCGGTTAAGATTTTGGACGCGGTCGCCGCAGCACGAGGTACAGCGCGCCCGCGCCGCCGTGCCGTGGATGCGCGGCGCGGACCGCGGCGATCCACTCGGCATGGCGCGACGCGGCGAGCCAGTCCGCCACCGCCGCCCGGATCGCGCCACGCGCATGCGGCCGCTCACTCTCCGCGCGCGGCGGCTTGCCCGTGACCAGCAACAGCACCCGGTCGCCGCGGGCCAGCGCGCGCTCCAGCCCGTCGTCGAGCAACGTGTAGGCGGAGTGGAGCGTGTGCCCGTGCAGGTCGAGCGTCGAGTCGGGCACCACCGCGCCGCGCGCGATCTGCCGATCCCAACTGCCGTCGAGCGTGACGCCCGGCGCGCGCGGGCGGAGCGGCGGTGGCTTGAGAACCGACGGCGTCGGCGCTGGGGCAACGGTCGGCGTGGGCGCACGCTCGACAGGCCGAGCGGCCGCGAGCACGGTCGCGCGCAGCGGGCGCACGCTCGCCATCACCCGCGCCCAGAGCTGTGCCTCGTCAGCGCTGAGGGGCCGCTCCGCCATCGCTCCCGCTCTCCAGCCGCGCAAGCGTACCCAGCGGCAGCAGCACGAACGCGGTCCCGTGCGCGCTCATCCCGCCCGCGATCGCCGCGGCCTCGTCGCCCTCGCCCCAGAACGTGTCGAAGCGGTTCGCCCCGCGAATCGCGCCGCCGGTGTCCTGTGCCATCCACAGGCCGGTCGCATCGGTGCGGTCCATCGACAGGAACACCGGCGCGCCGAGCGGCACGAACCGCGGGTCCGCCGCCACGCTCACCCCGCCGACCACCGGCAGTCCCAGCGCGCCTTGCGCGTCGCCGGACATGGGGCGGAAGAACACGTACGACTTGTTCTCGTCCATCAGCCGCCGCCCGTCGTCGGGATGGTCGTGCAGGTACCGAACGATCCCCTGCATGCTCGCCTGCCCGGGCGCGAGCAGCCCGCGCGCGCGCATTGTTGCGCCGATCCCGGTGTAATCGCGCCCGTTCTGCGTGTCATAGCCGATGCGGAGCACGCGACCGTCGGATAGCCGCAACACACCCGATCCCTGGATCTGGAGGAAGAACACCGCCACCGGGTCCGCGGCCCAGGCGAGCACGGGCGCGCGATCACCCAGCGCACCACCCTCGATCGCGGCCCGGTCGTAATAGGGCACGAGCGCCCGCCCCTGCACGCGGCCGCGCACATGCTTGCCTTTGAGCGCGTCGGAGAACTGGCCGAGATCAACGTCGATCAGGTCGCTCGGCGGCGCATAGATCGGCACTTCGAACCCGGCGCGTCGCTCCAGCGAGGCAGCGAGCTCGGGGACGTAATAGCCGGTCGCGAACGCGCGCCCGTCCCCGACCTGAACCGCCTCGAACCAGCGAGTGAAGAACGTTGCCGCGTCGCGCGGGTCGGTGATGGTGGATGCGGCGGCGCAAGCGGGTTGCCAGTCGCTCGGCCGGGTCAGCCCGGACTGATCCGTCCGCCGCAGCAGCGACGGGCAGCTCGCCCGGAAGCTCGCCAGCGCTGCCGTCGCACCGCCGGAGGTGAGCGGAAGCGCGGCGATCGTCGGCCCGGCGACGATCCCGGCAGCGGCGGCGGTCAGTGCTCCCGGCGAAGGAACACTCGGCTCCGGCGCGATCGGGGTGGCGGCGACAGGTTGCCGAACGGGAAGCGGCGCGGACGAAGCCTGGCGGAGGTAAGACGTAACCGGCTCGCTGCGCGCCGGAGCCCGCGCCAGTTCGCCCGGCGGCACGACCCGTCCACCACAAGCGGCGAGCAGCGCCGCAAGCGCCAGCGCTCCCCAGCCTCGCACCGCGCTCACACCTCATCGGTGTCGGCGAGCTTCCAGTTCGGGTCGCTGCTCTTCAGCGTCCGCGCGAACGTCCAGACGTCGTGGGTCTCGACCGCGTCGGTGGTCGATCCGGCGATCACCTGTCCATCCACGTCGCGCGTCACCGCCGCGATCACCGCGTCGAAGCGCACGCCGATCCGCGCCAACCGCCCGTCCAGCGCAGCGTCCACGACCGTCGCATGTTCGATCGACACCAGCCGGTTGTCGAGCCGATGCCCGGCCTCGGTCCGCGCCGCGATCGCCTCACCAAACGCGGCGGCGACGTCGGGCTCCGCCAGCCACGCCAGCTTCTCCGCGTCCGCCGCCCAGAACGCCTCCAGCACCATCCGATACGCCGACTGCGCGCCGGCGAGGAACTGGTTGACGTCGAACCCGGCTTCGCCCGCGATGATCGCGCGCAGCCCATTGGCGGCAGCAGGCTCGATGTTGGCGGGTGGTGCTGGACGCTCGCCAGTCGCGTCGACCGCGCGTGCGACCACCGGCGAGGCGACGGGCGCGCGCACTTCGGTCGCCTTGGGCAGCGGCTGTTGCTCGTGCCCGGTCCGCTTGCCGAGCACCGAGTACAGCCGCAGCGCCAGGAAGGCGGCTACCATGAATAAAAGGACGACGTAGAACACTAAGCCTCCACCGCACGCTGGAATGTCACATAGGCGCTTCCGCCATCGACTTCAAACGCGCAACCGTCGCGAAGGTCGCACGCCTGCATTGATGCCCACGATGCCCCCTGCTAGTCGCGCGAGCCATCAGCGTGCGGCTCGCGCACGGCACTAACAAGGACCGATCAGATGGCCAGCCAAGCGAACACTCCCGCGACCGACGCGCTCGCCAATGGCCAGGACAATGCTCCCACCGCCGGGCTGATCTCGCAATATGTCAAGGACC
>CAXSEO010000145.1:0-6425 GCA_964235525.1 uncultured Sphingomonas sp.
GTTCGCGTCGCGGAGCAGCGTGATGCGGTTTGCCGACGGGGCGTCCGCGCCCGCCTGCCGGAACAGCGCCGCCATCACCCAGTCGGCGAGGCCGTGCTTGGCGCGCGGTGGCGAGTTCGACTCGGCGACCAGCACGTCGCCATTGGGCAGGCGGTACAGCCAGCGCGGATGCTGGAGCCCGGTCGCGAACGCCGCGACCTGCAACCCGGGAGCGGGCGACGGCTTGGTGTTGCCCGACCAGCCAACCGCCTTGGCGACACCGACCGTCGGAATGGTCTGGCCGCGCGGCGCGCTGATCGTCGGCCGCGCGCCGGTCACCGCCGAGAACTCGACCCGCGCCTTGTCCGGCCAGCCGAGCCAGACGAGCGCGCCGGCCACGATAAAAAGCAGGAGACCCGCGACGGAGAAGATGTGCCTACGCATCGCCGCAAGATAGGGGAGCGGGGCAGGTCCGGCAACGCCGTCCCGCCCCGCTCGCGTGGCGACTTTTACGCGAGCTCGAACCGGTCCGCGTTCATCACCTTGGTCCACGCGGCGACGAAATCCTTGACGAACTTCCCATGCGCGTCGGCGCAGGCGTACACCTCCGCGATCGCGCGCAGCTGCGAATTCGCGCCGAACGCCAGGTCGGTGCGCGACGCGGTCCAGCGGTGATCGTGCGTGTGCCGGTCGGTGCCGACGAACTCCTCGTCGCTTTCCTCGCTGACCTGCTTCCACGCGGTCTGCATGTCGAGCAGGTTAACGAAGTAATCAGTGGTCAGCTGCCCCGGCCGGTCGGTCAGTACGCCGTGCTGCTTGGCCTTGCTGTGGTTGACGCCGAGCACGCGCAGGCCGCCGACCAGCACCGTCATCTCCGGCGCGCTGAGGTTCAGCAGCTGCGAGCGGTCGACCAGCAACTCCTCCGTCCGCACGCTGAAGCGGGTGTGGAGATAGTTGCGGAACCCGTCCGCCTTGGGCTCGAGCACGTCGAAGCTCTCGGCATCGGTGTGCTCGGGGCCTGCGTCGGTGCGACCCGAGGTGAACGGGACCGCGACTTCATGCCCGCCCGCCTTCGCCGCCTGCTTGACGCCCAGCGTGCCGCCGAGCACGATCAGGTCGGCGATGCTGACCTTCTTCGCTTTGCCGAACAGCTTGTGCGAAGCCTTCTCGTCGAACTCCGCCTTGATGCGCTCATAAACGCCGAGCACCTTCGCAAGCTGCGCGGGCTCGTTGACCTCCCAGTCCTTCTGCGGCGCGAGCCGGATGCGCGCGCCGTTCGCGCCGCCGCGATGGTCGGACGAGCGGTAGGTGGAAGCGGACGCCCACGCGGTCGTCACCAGCTCGGACACCGTCAGGCCCGAGGCGGCGATCGCCTCCTTGAGGTCCGACACGTCGCCCTTGTCTATCGTGGCATAGTCCGCCTTGGGGATCGGGTCCTGCCAGATCAGGTCTTCTTCCGGGACTTCCGGACCGAGGTAACGTACCTTGGGCCCCATGTCGCGATGGGTCAGCTTGAACCATGCGCGCGCCCACGCGTCACCGAAATAGTCCGGGTCGGCCCGAAACTTCTCGAGGATGGCGCGGTACTTGGGGTCAACCTTGAACGCCATGTCGGCGGTCGACATCATCGTCGGCACCATCTTGCCGGGCGTGTGCGCGGCCGGGGCGAGCGTCTCGGGCGGGTTGCCGACCGGCTGCCACTGCCACGCGCCGGCCGGGCTCTTCACCAGCTCATATTCGTGGTCGAGCAGCATCTCCAGATAGGTCATGTCCCACTGGGTCGGGGTCGGCGTCCACGAGCCTTCGAGGCCCGAGGTGATGGTATGGTCGCCCATCCCGGTTTCATGCCCGGACACCCAGCCGAAGCCCATGTGCGCGATGTCCGCGCCCTCGGGCTCCTTGCCGACCAGCTTGGGGTCGCCCGCGCCGTGCGCCTTGCCGAACGTGTGCCCACCGACGGTCAGCGCGGCGGTCTCCTCGTCGTCCATCGCCATGCGCGCGAACGTCTCGCGCAAATCGCGCGCCGAGCCGACCGGATCGGGCTTGCCCCCCGGACCTTCCGGGTTGACGTAGATCAGCCCGTGCTGGATCGCGGCGAGCGGGTTTTCCAGCATGTGGCCCGACTCCTCGTCGATGCGGGTCTGGCCCAGCCACTCCTCCTCGGTGCCCCAGTAGATGTCCTTCTCGGGCTCGAACACGTCAGCGCGGCCACCGCCGAAGCCGAAGATCGGGCCGCCCATCGACTCGACCGCGACATTGCCCGCGAGGATGAACAGGTCCGCCCAGCTGAGCGCCGCGCCGTATTTCTGCTTCACCGGCCACAGCAGGCGGCGCGCCTTGTCGAGGTTGCCGTTGTCCGGCCAGCTATTGAGCGGTGCGAACCGCTGCGCGCCCGAGGACGAACCGCCGCGCCCGTCGCCGGTGCGATAGGTGCCCGCCGAATGCCACGCCATGCGGATGAAGAAGGGGCCGTAGTGACCGTAATCGGCCGGCCACCAAGGCTGGCTGTCGGTCATCAGCGCGGTCAGGTCCTGCTTGAGCGCCTTGTAGTCGAGCGTCATGAACGCCTCGGCATAATTGAAGTCGGCCCCCATCGGATCGGGCGACACGCCGCCTTGGTGCAGGATGTCGAGCGACAGCTGATTGGGCCACCAATCGCGGTTGGTGCGGCCGAGCAACGAGCGCAGCGCCGCCTGTTCTTTGGGGCTTACGGGACAGCCGGCGGCTTCCTGGTCGGTGAGGACGCGCTGCTGGGGATCTGCATCGGCCATGAGGGTAGCTCCTGATGAAGGGTCGTTGATGCCGCAGATGCCATCCGCGGCGCGATCGACCAAGATGGTTCGTGGGCAATCGATGATCGTTGTTGCGATATATGCGACGAGCCGCGCGCGGCAATGCTCAGGCGGGTTCGGTCTCGCGCGCGGGCGGGTGGAGGCGCAGCCGCTCGACCCGGCGCGGATCGGCGTCGAGCACCTCCAGCCGCCAGCCGCTCGGGTGGGTCAGGCACTCGCCGCGTTCGGGCACATGCCCGGCGAGCACGCCCGCGAGCCCGGCCAAGGTGTCGATGTCATCCTCCGTCTCGCCGAGCCGGGGGTCGACCAGCGCGGCGACGTCCTCCAGCTCGGCGCGCCCGTCCGCGTCCCAGCCGCCGCCGTCGAGCGGGACCAGCATCGCCTGGGTCTCCTCGTCATGCTCGTCCTCGATCTCGCCGGTGATCTCCTCCAGCAGGTCCTCGATCGTCACCAGCCCCTCGGTGCCGCCATATTCGTCGAGCACCACCGCGAGGTGGACATGCCGCCCGCGCATGTCGGCGAGCAGGTCGAGCGCGGGGCGCGACATTGGCACGTACAGCGGCTCGCGGATCAGCGCCGACCAGTCGCCGTCGCCCCCCGCCGCCAGCCGCGCGAACACGTCCTTGACATGAACCATGCCGATCACCTGGTCGAGATTGCCGCGGTACACGTGCAGGCGACTGTGCCCCGCCTCGGCGAAGGCGCGGACGAGATCGGAGAAGCTGGTCCGCTCCTCCACCGCGACAATATCCGCGCGCGGCACGCCCACATCGCCCGCGTCGCGCTCGCCGAAATGGAGCAGATTGCGGACCATCTGCCGCTCGAGGGGGGACAAGTCTCCCGCCGCGTCGGGCGCGGGGTCGCCCTCATGCCGGTCGATCGCCTCTTCGAGCTGGTCGCGAAGGCTTTCCTCCGCCTCGCCGCCGAAGATCAGCGCCTTCAATCCGCGCCAGATACCGCTTTCATGGTCGCCGTTGCCGGCGCTGCTACTGGGGCCCTCGGGCATGGGGGGTGGTCAGTCCTCTCGCACCAGATAGGGGTCGGCGAGGCCGAGCGCAGCGAGCGCGTCCCGTTCGATCGCCTCCATCGCCTCGGCTTCCTCGTCCGTCATATGATCATATCCTAGCAGATGCAGCGCGCCATGCACCACCAAATGCGTGGCATGCTCCTCCAGCGACACGCCGCGCTCCGCCGCCTCACGCGCGCATACCCCGTGCGCGAGGACGATGTCGCCAAGAAGCACCTCGCCGTCATCCGAGTTCTGGGTGACCGTATCGAGAAGGTCGGGCTGCACCATCGGGAAGGAGAGGACGTTGGTGGAGTGGTCCTTGCCGCGATACTGGCGATTGAGCGTTTGCACCTCCTCGTCGGAGGTCAGGCGTAGCGACAATTCGATCGCGGCGGGCGTGGTGGCGAGCTCACCATGCGGCGTGCGCTCGACCGCGGCGCGCGCGGCGCGCGACGCGAGCGAGGTCCAGTCCGAATCTGGCCAAGGCTCCTCGCGGGACAGCTCGACCTGGATCATGCCTCGCCTTCGTACGCCTCGACGATCCGGCCCACGATCGGATGCCGCACCACGTCACCGGCGGTAAAGCGCGCGGTGGCGATGCCCTCCACCCCCTCTAGGCGGCTGACCGCGTCCGCCAGTCCGGACGCGGCGACGCCGCCGGGGATGTCGACCTGTTTCGGGTCGCCGCAGATCACCATGCGGCTGTTCTGCCCGAAGCGGGTGAGGAACATCTTCATCTGCGCGGGCGTGGTGTTCTGCGCTTCATCAAGGATCACAAACGCATCCGCCAGCGTCCGTCCGCGCATGAACGCGATCGGCGCGACCTCGATTTCGCCGCTGGTGATCCGCCGCTCGACCTGCTCGGCAGGCAGGCAGTCGTACAGCGCGTCGTAGAGCGGGCGGAGATACGGATCGACCTTCTCCTTCATGTCGCCGGGCAGGAAGCCGAGCCGCTCGCCGGCCTCCACGGCCGGGCGCGACAGGATCAGCCGCTGGACCGAGCCGGTGATCAGCTGCGCCACCGCCTGCGCCACCGCGACATAGGTCTTGCCCGTGCCCGCCGGCCCGAGCGCGAAGATCATGTCGTGGCTGGTCAGCGCGCGCATATAGTGCGCCTGCGCTGGGGTGCGGGGGACGATCGTCTTCTTGCGCGTGCGGATGCTGATGGAGGGCGCGCGGTCGCCACCGTCGGCGCGGACGATCCCTTCCAGCACCGGCTCGGCTGTCATCGCGATCGACGCGTCGACCAGCCCGGTGTCGACCGCCTCGCCGCGTTGCAGCCGCGCGTAGAGGTCGGGGAGCACATCGCGCGCCATCGCCACCTGCTCGGCCGAACCTTCCAGCCCGACCCGGTTACCCCGTGCGGTGATGTAGACGCCAAGCCGGTTTTCCAGCGCCACGAGGTTCTGGTCATACTGCCCGAACAATTGCGCCAGGAGCTGCGGCCGGTCGAACATCACCTCGGCCCGGGATCGGTCGCCGGACTGGGCGGGGACGGGCTTGCGGCTCATGCGGTCCTTTCGGGTGGGTCGTGAACGACGAAGGTGAACGTTCCCGCCAAGTTTCGCAAGCGACGCCGATCAGCTAGGCGCAGTGCCATGCCCAACCCGGCACCCCAGACGCTGATCGCGACGATGCGTGACGAGGGGCCGTTCATCCTCGAATGGCTGGCGTACCACCGGCTGATCGGGTTTGAGCGGGTGGTGGTCTGCTCGAATGATTGCGCGGACGGGTCGCCCGCGCTGCTCGACGCGCTCGCGGGCGAGGGGCTGCTGACGCATCTGCCCTGCGCGCCGGGGCCGGACGACAAGCCGCAGCTGTTCGCCTACGCCGCCGTCGAGCGGTGGCTGCGCGGCAGGGACGTCGATTGGGCGATGGTGCTTGACGCGGACGAGTTCCTCAACGTGCATGTCGGCGAGGGCCGGGTGGCGGACCTTGTCGCTGCGGTCGGGGACGCGACGGCGGTGATGGTGAACTCGCGCGTGTTCGGCGACTCGGGGCATCATGGTTGGTCTGCGGAGCAGCTGCTAGAGCGGTTCACGCTCGCCGCGCCGATCGAGCACGGCGTCAACTGGTCCTACAAGACGCTGTTCCGGCGATACAAGGCCTACCATTGTCCGCTGCTCCCGCACGGCCCCGGGTTTGCGCGCGATGACTGCGTGGGCGAGCTGCGACCCGTCGACGGTGCGGGGCAGCCCTTGGGTGAGCGATACGCCCGATCGGCAGAGTTCCTCCAGAGCGCGCCGGGGACGGTGTCGTGGCGGCTCGCGCAGGTGAACCACTACAACACGCGGTCGCGGGAGGATTACCTGGTCAAGTACGCGCGGGGCGGTGGACTCCGGCTGGCGTGGGACCGCGAGGAGAGCTGGGGGGTGTGGAACCGCAACGAGGAGGAGGATCGCTCGATCCAGCGGCACTTGCCGGGGGTGCGGCGGCTGCTCGTTGAATGGCGCTCGGTGCCGGCGATCGCTCGGGCGGAGGCTCGGTCGCGCGAGGCCTATGCACGGTTGATTGCCAATTTGGTCGCGACGGCATGAGCGAGCGGTTCGTGTTCGGCGTGCCGCTGATCGCGCGCGCGTCGTGTCGCGACTGGGCGCTGGTCGACCGGTTGCTCGCGCTGACGCTGCGGTCGGTGCTGGCGCAGC
>CAXSEO010000146.1:0-6405 GCA_964235525.1 uncultured Sphingomonas sp.
CAACTCGCCCTATGGCATGGCGCTGGTCGGCGACCAGCTTTACATCGGCGACACCGACGCGGTGGTCCGCGTGCCGTACACGACCGGGCAGACCCACATCACCGCGAAGCCTGAGCTGGTGGTGAAGCTCTCCGGCGGCGGCAATCACTGGGCGCGCAACATCTTGCCGTCCCCCGACGGGACGCTGTTCGTCAGCGTCGGTTCCTCGACCAACATCGCCGAGAACGGCATCGACGCCGAGCAGTACCGCGCCAACATCCTCCAGGTCGACCCGGTCAAGCGCACCTTCCGCGTCTATGCCGCGGGCTTACGCAACCCGAACGGCATGGCCTTTGAGCCGCACACCAAGGCGCTGTGGACGGTCGTCAATGAGCGCGACATGCTCGGCTCCGACATGGTTCCGGACTATCTGACCCAGGTCGAGTTCGGCGACCATTTCGGCTGGCCCTGGTATTATTGGGGCGGCTTTCCCGACACGCGCGTCGAGCCGAAGAACGAGCCGCTCCAGCAATATTCGAAGCGCCCCGACTATGCGATGGGCCCGCATGTCGCCGCGCTTGGGCTGACGTTCGCGACGGATGCGAAGCTGGGCACGCGTTACGCAGACGGCGCGTTCGTCGGCGAGCACGGGTCGTGGAACCGCAAGCCGCTGTCAGGGTACAAGGTCGTATATGTGCCCTTCGCGGACAACGGCTTTCCCGCGAAGGGTGCCAAGCCGGTCGACGTGCTGACCGGCTTCCTGGATGCGCAGGGCCACGCGCAGGGTCGCCCGGTGGGCGTCATCACCGACCGCACCGGCGCGCTGCTGGTCGCGGACGACGTCGGCAACCGCGTGTGGCGGGTCAGCGCGGCGACGGGGCGGCAGGTGGCGGCGCGATAGTATCGACGAGCGCGAGCTGTGATCGTCGGATCAGCGGTGGCACGTCCACAACGCGGTGACCCATTCGAAATCGCCATCGCTCGCGATCGTGGCGACTGCTTGATGGACTATGTCCCCCGTGTCAGTGCGAAGCGTCGCCACATAGCGAAGCTTCACTGAAAGGTCGGGTGCCTCGAAGCTGGCACTCCCGGCGTCGTGGGCGACCTCGCGCAGCATCACGGACCGACCTGCGACATTCGCAACTGCCCAGTCGGCCCTCCCGATCAGGAGGGGAAAACCATATCTCGAGTCAAGACCGCAGAAGCCACCCTTAACTCCGGTTTTCCCCTCCAAAGTCTTGATATCCGTCTCGCTTATTCCGGACAACAGACGCGACTTGCTAGACGCAAGCAACGAACATCCCGTGAGAATAGCCGCCAGACAGGAACCGATGACGAGCAGTTCGCGCGGAGAACGCCGGGCCGAAAGCATCTTCACTTCAGCAACCCCGCCCCGTCCCGCTCCAACTTGCCCTTGATCTTCTCCGCAAACATGCCGAGTAGCGGGGGAAGGTCGAACACTGCGTGGACGTGCGTCTCGGTCACCGTCATTCGCGCGCCGACGCGCTGACCCATCGCCTGGATCGCGACCACCATCGTGTCGTCCTCCCAGCGGTGCTCGGTGACGGTGCCGCCGGGGATGAAGCCGGTAAGCTTGCCAGCGCCCGCCTCCATCCGCGCCCGTGCGCCCGCCTTGCCGAGCTGATGTGGCAGGTCGACGGTGATCGGCGCGCTCATGCCGCTGTCTCCAGCTCGGTCGCGAAAAGCATCGCGTCGTCCGCGAACGCCTTGAACTCGAGCGCGTTGCCGCTCGGATCGCGGAAGAACATCGTCGACTGCTCGCCCGCCTGGCCCGCGAAGCGCGTATGCGGCGCGATGCCGAACGCGACGCCCGCCGTCTCAACCCGCGCGGCGAGCGCGCGCCACTCGGCGGGGCGGAGCACCACGCCGAAATGCGGCACCGGCACGTCGTGCCCGTCGACCTTATTGGCTGCCGCGACCGGCTTCGCCGTTACGTCGAGATGCGCGACGATCTGATGCCCGAACAGGTCGAAGTCGATCCACGTCGCCGCCGACCGACCCTCCAAGCAGCCCAGCACTCCGCCGTAAAACGCGCGCGCGGCGGCGAGGTCGTGGACGGGAAAGGCGAGGTGGAACGGGCGGAGGGTCATGGAGGCGTGATACTCTTCTGACCAGCGTTCGTCACCCCGACGATGGGGGCCAACGCCCGGCGAAACGGCCTAACAGTTCCCCGGCGTAGGCCGGGGCCCAGTTACGATGGTCGATGTGGGACAGGGCTGCTTCTGCTCCCGCTCACCGCCCGCAGCGTGGCTGGGCCCCGGCCTTCGCCGGGGAACTGCAATGCAGCTACGGCATAGCGGCGGCACATCCGAGAGGCTCAGCGCTTAATGCGATCACCCCCTTCGCGCCTAGGTTGTGCCCACCTCCGCCGCTCCCCATAGCGCCCCCGTGCGCCGCTATCCCGCCCTGCTCTCGCTGCTGCTCGGCGCGGTCGCCGCGCTCGGCTTCGCGCCGTTGCAATGGTGGCCGGTGGCGCTGGTCGCGATCGCGCTGTGGATGCGTCTGGTCCACGACGCGCCGACGCTGCGGGCGGTGCTGTGGCGGGGGTGGCTGTTCGGGGTCGGGCATTTCACCGTCAACGACAACTGGATCGCGCACGCCTTCGACTTTCAGGACGCGATGCCGCACAAGCTCGGGCTCGCCGCGCCCGTGCTGCTCGCGCTGTACCTGGCGGTGTACCCGATGCTCGCGGCCGCGCTGGCTTGGCGGTGGCGACGGGAGGATGGGGCGGACTGGGCATTCGTGCTGATGTTCGCGGCGGCGTGGATCACGACGGAATGGCTGCGCGCGACGATGTTCACAGGCTATGCCTGGGACCCGCTGGGGGTGCAGTGGCTGCCGACGGGGTTGGCCTACGCGGCGGCGTGGGTCGGGACCTACGCGCTGTCGGGGCTGTTTGTACTGACGTCCGGAGCGCTGGTCCTATGTTTTGGTATGCACCGCCGGGTGGCGATCGTCATGCTGGCGGCAATCGGCTTGACAGGCCTGATACTGGGTAGCCATCTCAGTTACGCGGCTGTTCCGCCCGAGCACCCAAGGCATCGTGTGTCCGGACGACCGAGCATCGACCCCGGCTTCGATCTTACTCCGCTGGATCGCAGAAGCGACTACCCCCGCGTCCGCATCGTCCAGCCCGATATCGGCCAGGACCAGCGCGGCGACACCGATGGCGAGCTGATGCTGCGCTCGCTCGAGCGACTATCCGATCGCCCCGGTCCGGCCCCGCGCCTGCTGCTCTGGCCCGAGGGGGTGGTGCGCGACTTCATCGAGGATGGCTACCCGTGGCGATACTACATCGCCCCCGGCGAGCTGCGCGGGTTCGTGTTCCACGACCCACGCCACGTCCGCGCGCGGCTCGCGCGGCTGCTCGGCCCCCGTGACCTGCTGCTCGCGGGCGGCTCCGCGCTCCAGTTCACCCCCGACGAGGAGGTGAGCACCGCCAGCAACACGATCTTCGCGATCGATCATCAAGCGCGCATCATCGGCCGCTACGACAAGGCACACCTCGTCCCCTATGGCGAGTATCTGCCGATGCGCCCGCTGCTGTCCGCAATCGGCTTGTCGCGGCTGGTGCCGGGCGACCTTGACTTTCAGCCCGGCCCCGGCCCGCGCACGCTCTCCCTTCCCGGCTTCGGCCCGGTGGCAATGCAGATCTGTTACGAGATCGTCTTCTCCGGCGAGGTGGTCGACCGCGCGCACCGCCCGCGCCTGCTGTTCAATCCGTCCAACGATGCCTGGTTCGGCGCATGGGGTCCGCCGCAGCATCTGGCGCAGGCGCGGATGCGCGCGATCGAGGAGGGCCTGCCGATCCTGCGCGCGACCCCGACCGGCATCTCGGCGGTGATCGACGCGCGCGGCCGGGTGCTGGCGAGCATACCGCTGGGAAAGCCCGGCGCGATTGAGCTGCCGCTCCCCGCCCCGCTTCCGCCGACGCTGTTCGCGCGGCTTGGCAACGTCATGGCGGCGCTGACGGTCGTCGTCCTGCTCGCCTTGGCCGTTGCGCTGCGCCGCCGCCGCGCCTAGGGCAGGGACATAAGGAAAGCTTTATATCCGGCATGGCAACGGCCGGTGCTTTCCCTCCATCACGAGGAAAACCGATGCGTTCCAGCTATATCTTTACGTCCGAGTCCGTGTCCGAAGGCCATCCCGACAAGGTCGCCGACCAGATCAGCGACTCGATCGTCGACCTGTTCCTCTCCAAGGACCCCGAGGCGCGGGTCGCGTGCGAGACGCTGTGCACCACCAACAAGGTCGTGCTCGCGGGAGAAATCCGCGGGCGCGGGGTGTACGAGAATGGCGAATGGTCGCCGGGCATCCTCGACGAGATCGAGGCGGCCGTCCGCGCGACGGTGAAGCGGATCGGGTACGAGCAGTCGGGTTTTCACTGGCGGACGTTCGACTTCTCGAACAACCTGCACGGTCAGTCGGTCGAGATCGCGATGGGCGTCGACGCGGGCGACAATAAGGACGAGGGCGCGGGCGACCAGGGCATCATGTTCGGCTATGCCACCGATGAAACACCCGGGCTGATGCCGGCGACGCTATATTATAGCCACAAGATCCTCGAAACGATGGCGGCCGATCGTCACTCGG
This sequence comes from uncultured Sphingomonas sp., assembly GCA_964235525.1. Classification (GTDB taxonomy): domain Bacteria; phylum Pseudomonadota; class Alphaproteobacteria; order Sphingomonadales; family Sphingomonadaceae; genus Sphingomonas. Next base: position 4,594 of record CAXSEO010000146.1, read on the forward strand.
GCGCGGCCCCGTTCCTGGAGCCCGACGCCAAGAGCCAGGTGACGCTCCAGTATGAGAATGGCATGCCCGTGCGCGCGACCGCGCTGGTCGTCTCCACCCAGCACAAGCCCGGCTATTGCCTGCAGGGCGACAATGCCGACCCCGCGAAATATGCCGAGCTGCGCGGCTATGTCGAGGGCGTGCTCCGCGCGACGTTGCCCGATGGCTTCGTGACCGACGAGACCGCGCTCTACATTAATCCGACCGGCGCGTTCGAGATCGGCGGGCCGGACGGCGACGCGGGCGTGACGGGCCGCAAGATCATCGTCGACACCTATGGCGGCGCGGCCCCGCACGGCGGCGGCGCGTTCAGCGGCAAGGACCCGACCAAGGTCGACCGCTCCGCCGCCTATGTCGCGCGCTACCTTGCCAAGAACGTGGTAGCGGCCGGGCTGGCCAAGCGCTGCACGATCCAGCTGTCCTACGCGATCGGCATCGCCGAGCCGCTGTCGGTGTACGTCAACCTGCACGATACGGGCAGCGTCGACGAGGTCAGGCTGGAAGCGGTGCTACCCCAGCTCGTTCGGCTAACGCCGCGTGGTATCCGCGAACATTTGAAGCTGAACGCCCCGATCTACCAGTCCACCGCCGCCTACGGCCATTTCGGCCGCGAGGCAGAGGGCGAGCGGTTCACCTGGGAGCGGACTGATCTGGTGGAGAGGCTCAAGGCGGCGGTGGCGCAAGCGCCGGTTGGAGCGTCGGGCAGAAGCTGATATGTGGCAGGCATGGACGAGGTCGATCCCCCGGTGGAACGCCTTCCTGAGCCGCCCCGCATTGTGTCGACTCCGGGCTGGTGCAGTGGAGAGCCACGCATCGACGGAACGCGCGTCACGGTCGCCGCGATCCTTGGTTGCTGGTTCGGCGGCGACTCGGCGGACGTCATCTACAATCAATGTTACCCGCGCATTCCGTACGGATCGATCGAACTCGCTGAACAGTGGGCGCGAGTGAATGGCGTACCTGAAGGGGCGGTTGATCGACGAGTGCCTGTCGCCAGAACTGGCTGACGTCGCCATCGCGCGTCGCGCGGAGGCGCATCACGTCAATCATCGCGCCCTGACCAGCTGGCCCGATCCGGTGACCGCTCGCTGGTGTGTGGATAATGATTACGTCCTAGTCACGAATAACGGTCGCGACTTTCGGCGCATCTACGCCAGTCTGGATCTCCACCCGGGACTCGTCGTCATCCTGCCGACGGTTAAGCTGGGGATACAAACTGGCCTATTCGGCGCGGTGATCGATTGGGCAGCGACGCAACCCGACCTCATCAACAAGCTCTTCGAGATCGACGCCGCCGGCGTCATCACAATCTCGGATTGGCCGACATAGCCTCGCGCTCCTCCGGCTCCACGCCCCACGCCCACCGGTCGAACACCACCCCCACCAGCGCCTCCGCCGCCCAGCCGATCGCCGCGCCGACCGCCATGTCGCTGAAATAGTGATTGCCCGCGAACGGCTGCGCGCCCGCCACCGCCAGCGTGGCGAGCGTCGCGGGCACTGCCACGCCGTCGATCTCGCGCGACGCGGCGCGCGCCACCGCCACCGCGCCCGCCGTGTGCCCGGACGGGAACGACCGCAGCTCATGCTTGTCGCTGGTGCCGGGTTCCAGCCGCTCCTCCCCGGTCTCCAGCGCGTGCTTGGGGCGCGAGCGGTCGATCCTGTTCTTGAGCGCCGACTTGGCCGTGGTCGCGAGCAGGTGCGCCGCCAGCATCCGCGCGCCGCCGCGCGCCAGGTCGCGGCGTCCCGTCGCGAGGCCGACCGCCGCCGTCCCGA
>CAXSEO010000147.1:0-6390 GCA_964235525.1 uncultured Sphingomonas sp.
CATGCAAACGCCCCATTCGCGCGGCAAGGACCAATATCGTTGCTCGCGCGTAGGGCGGGCGGGCGCTGCCTTGCGCCGACCGGTCGTAAGGGTGCGTGGCGCGTAGATGAACACGGCTGTCGACGTCGCGCCCGCGCCCTCCGCTGATCTCGCGGGGCTGGAGCCGCTGCGCGTGATCCGCAGCCGCTGGCCGGTGGTGATCGGCGTGGCGTTGACCGCGGCGATGATCTGGGGACTAGGCCGCGCGCTGCTCGGCTCCGGGCTGGCGGGGCTGGCGCGCGAGATGCCCGCCGATCCGCGTTTCTATCTCACCTTCGCCGCGCTCTATATGTCGCTGCCCACCGGTGACTTCATCATCTTCCACCGCCTGTGGGGCATCCCCGCCAGCGGCCTGGTCGCGCTGATCAAGAAGCGGATCGCGAACGAGGTGGTGCTCGGCTATTCGGGCGAGGCGTATTTCTACGCCTGGGCGCGGGCGCGGGCGAAGATGGTGGCCGCGCCGTTCGGGGCGGTGAAGGACGTCTCGATCCTGTCCGCGATCGCGGGCAACGCGATCACGCTGGCCATGATCGTCGCCGCCGCCCCGTTCGGCGCGCGGATGCTCAGCGGCGCGGAGATGCACAAGCTGCTGGTCTCCACGGCGCTGATCTTCGCGATGTCGCTGCCGTGGCTGATCTTCTCCAGGCGGGTGTTCACCCTGCCGCGCGCGCGGCTGTGGTGGATTTTCGGCGTGCATTGCCTGCGGCTGGTCGCGGGATCGGTGCTGATCGCGCTCGCCTGGCATTGGGCGCTGCCCGCGGTGCCGGTGGCGATGTGGCTGCTGCTCGCGGCCGCGCGGCTGCTGGTGTCGCGGTTGCCGCTGCTGCCCAACAAGGACCTTATTTTCGCCAACGTCGCTGTCTTATTGATCGGGCGCGGCCAGGCGCTCTCGGCGCTGGTCGCGTTGACGGCGGCGTTGACGCTGTTGGTGCATGTGGTGCTGATCGGTGCGTTCAGCCTGTACGGCGTGGTGACAAGGACGAGCTCATGGCGAAACTGATCCTCCTCTTCGCCATCCTGGCCGTAATCGCGCCCGCGACGACCGGCGCGGCCCCGCTCCAGGCGGAGATGCTGGGCGACGCGGGATGCGAGAGCAGCGAGGGGTCGGCGATCCTGGTCAACATCGCCGGGCTGAAGGATCGTGCGGGCGAGGTGAAGCTGGAGCTCTACCCCGCCACCGACGCGGACTTCCTCAAGGACGACCGCGATCTGTTGAAGCAAGGCAAGGTTTTCCGCCGCGTGCGCGTGCCGACCCCCAAGGCCGGGCCGGTCGCGCTGTGCATCCGGGCGCCGCGCCCGGGCCGCTACGCGCTGTTGTTCACGCACAATCGCGACGGCAAAAACAAGTTCGACTACAAGATCGACGGCGCGGGCGTGCCCAGCAATCAGCGGATCGGCATCTCCAAGCCCAAGCTCGCGGGCGCAATCGTCACCGTCGGTGAGCGGCCGGTGACCGCGACGATCCGCGTCCAGTATCTCGGGCTGTTCGGCTTCAGCCCGTCGAACAAGAAGAGCTGACACGCGCGATGCGGATCATCGACGTCAACGAGTTCTACTCGCCGACCGGCGGCGGCGTCCGCACCTATGTCGACCGCAAGATGGGCATGATGGCTGAGCTCGGGCACGAGCTGATCGTGCTCGCGCCCGGACGCGAGGACCGGGTCGAGGAGCGGCCGGGCGGCGGGCTTATCCACTATCTGAAATCACCCGGGATGCCATTCGACCGTAACTATGGGCTGTTCTGGGACGCCGAGCCCGTCACCGCGCTGCTCGACCGCTACCGGCCAGCCCTGGTTGAATGTTGCTCGCCATGGCGACCCGCGTGGATCGTGGCGAACTGGCGTGGCGACTCGGCGAAGGTCTTCTTCATGCACAATGACAACGTCGCCGCCTACGCCCAGCGCTGGCTGGAGGGCGTCGCGACGCATGCGCGGATCGAGCGCGCGTTCGCGTGGTATTCGCGCTACATGGCGCGGTTCCTCGACCGCTATGATGCGGTGGTGACCAACGGCCCCGCGCTGGAGAAGCGGCTGCGCGCGCGGGGGTTGCGGATCGACGTCGCGATGCCGCTGGGGATCGAGCGCGGGCATTTCTCGCCCGCGTTGCGCGACGCGGAGCTGCGCGCGACGCTGCTCGCGCAATGCGGGTTGCCGCCCGAAGGTCTGCTGCTGCTCGGGCTCGGGCGGCACCACCCGGAAAAGCGCTGGCCGATGGTGATCGACGCGGTCGAGCGCGCGGGGACGGACGTGCCGGTGGGGCTGATCCTGCTCGGCACCGGCATGGCGACGGAAAAGTTGGCGGCGCGGCTGGCGGGCAGCCCGCATATCCGGCTGTTCCGCCCGGTGTACGACCGCGAGCGGCTGGCGCGGATCATGGCGAGCTGCGACGCGCTGATCCACGGATCGGAGGCGGAGCCGTTCGGGCTGGTCGCGTCGGAGGCGATGGCGTCCGGGCTGCCGCTGATCGTGCCCGATACCGGCGGCTGCGCGGAGATCGCCGATCCGCGCTCGGCCGAGCTGTATCGCGCGCGCGACGCGGGCGACTGCGCGGCGGCGATCCGCCGCTTCGCTGCGCGCGACCAGCCGATGCTGCGCCGGGCGGCGGCGGTCGCGGCGACGCGGGTGCGGAGCGACCGCGAGCATCTGGTCGAGTTGATGGCCTATTACGAGCGGCTGGTCGCGGCCAAGCGCGGGAGCGCTCTAGCGGTTGCCTGACACGCGCGGGTCGACGTAGAGGCGGAAGCGGGCGCTCGCGACCGGGATCGCGCGATAACCGTGCATCACCGCCCAGCGTTCGAGCACCACGTCGAGCGCCGGATCGCCCTCGGTCCATCGCGCTTCACCGCCGACCAGCACGGCCTCGGGCCGGACCGCGAGCCCGCTCCCGAGCCGCGCTCGGGACACGACGCGCGCCTGCGCCTCCGCCGGAGCGTCGAGCAGCGCGCGGCTGCGGAAGTAGAACGGGCCGGCGGCGAAGCGCGGGTCGGGCAGGCGATAGGTGGCGGGCAGGAACTCCGGCGCGAGCGTCGCCACCGGGCCGGTCTCGTGCGCGCGGTCGAGTGCGGCGCGGGTCGCGCGCGACTCCGCCATCGCGGTCGGCAATCCCGGCCCCTCCGCCGCGCCGATCAGCGAGGGCGCGACGCCGACCGCCGCGAACAACGCCGCCGCGACCCGGATGGCGGTGGAGGGCGGGCGCTCCTCCCACAGCTGGGCGAGGCGGACGAACAGCGGCGGCAGCATCGGCAGCCAGTATTGCCGCCACGTCGGCGCGGGCAGCAGCGCCGCGACCAGCCCGGCGAGGATCATCAGGTCGAGCCACCCCGCGTCCCGCCGACGCGCGACCAGCACCAGCGCGAGCAGCGCCGGGCCGAGCGCGAGGAACTTAAGCGAGTCTAGCGCGCGAGCCATCACCGTGAGCTTGGCGGACCCGGCGTAGAATTCAGCGGGTCCGCTGACCGGGAAGGTGAGCACGTCGAAGCGGAACGCCTCCGGGGCGAAATGCGCGCTCCACCCGACCAGCACCACGATCGGCAGCGCGCCCGCGACGAGCAAGCGGGGCCGTCGCTCGCGATGCACCAGCGCCGCCGCGCCATAGGCCAGCGCGGGCAGCGCATAGGACAGCTTCGCTGCCGTCGCCGCCGCAAGCAGGAAGCCGGTCAGCACCGCGCGGCCCCGTGTCGCGGGCCGCATCGCGAGCCACAGCGCGCCCGTCAGACACGCGGAGGGCAGCGCGTCGTTGCGCGCGGTCCCGGCGGCGAACAGCAGGATGTCGCAACTGGCGAACAGCCCCGCCGCCGCCAGCGCTACCCGGGGCCGCACACCGCTCGCCCGCGCCGCCGCACCCACGCCCGCGACGGCAAGCGCGGCGAGCAGCGCGTTGAGCAGCCGCAGCCCCGGCCACGCCCACCCGCCCAGCAGCGCCACCAGCGGCGCGAGCAACACCGGCTGGAGCGGCGTCTGCAGGTAGGCGTAGTCGCGATACGGCAGCAGCCGGTGCGCGCTCAGCACCGCCGCCGCGACATATTGCGATTCGTCATGGTCGAGAGGGCGCAGGATCGCGAGCAGGACCAGCGCCGCCAGCAGCGCGAGCCAGAGCAGCCAGCCCTCCCGCGCGCGAAGCTCAGCCACGCGTCGCCGTGACGAAGTAATCCAGCGCGGTGGACTCGCTCAGCGCAAACCCGCGCGTGGCGGAAAAGCCCAGGCCCTGAACGTCCGCCACCCGCAGCCCCGCCTCCTCGACCAGCGCGGTGAGCTCGTCTGGCCGCAGGAACTTGCCCCAGTCATGCGTCCCGCGCGGGACCGCTCCCGTCAGCTCCGCCGCGCCGACCAGCGCGACGCGGGTCAGCGCGGTGCGATTGGGGGTCGACATGATGAGCAGCCCGCCTTCGGCCAGTACGTCCGCCAGCTTGCGCACGAAGGCGCGCGCGTCGGTGACGTGCTCCACCACCTCAAGGCTGGTGACGAGGTCGAATCGTTCGCCACACACCGCGCCCGCGTCGCCGACGCGGTAATCGATCGCCAGCCCGCCGCTCTCCGCGTGCGCGCGCGCGACCGCAATGCTCTCCGCCGCCGCGTCCACCCCCGTCACCGCCGCGCCGAGCCGCGCGAGCGGCTCGCACAACAGCCCCGCGCCGCAGCCGACGTCCAGCGCGCGGCGGCCTGCCAGCGGGGTGAAGCTCCGCGCGTCGCCGCCCCAGTGCGAGTCGACCTGTGCGCGGATGTAGCGCAGCCGCACCGGGTTGAGCCGGTGCAACATCGCCGACGAGCCGTGCGGGTCCCACCACGCCGCCGCCTGCCTGCCGAAATGCGTGGCTTCCTTGGGGTCGACGGTGTCGCTTGCGCCAGTCATGGCCGGTTCCTATCAGGGCCGCGCCCGCCACCCAAGGATAGTTCACCCAGTCGATGGCCCGCATCGTGATGAAGTTCGGCGGCACCTCGATGGCCGGGATCGAGCGGATCAGGGCCGTCGCCGCGCGCGTCAAGCGCGAGCGCGACGCGGGCAACGAGGTCGCGGTGGTCGTCTCGGCGATGGCGGGCGAGACCGACCGGCTGGTCGGCTTCTGTCGCGAGGCGTCCGCACTGTATGACCCGCGCGAGTATGACGTGGTGGTCGCGGCGGGGGAGCAGATCACCAGCGGGCTGCTCGCCATCGCCTTGCAGGCGATCGGCTGCCCGGCGCGGTCGTGGCTAGGCTGGCAGCTGCCGATCCGCACCTCCGACGCGCACGCGCGCGCGCGGATCGAGGAGATCGACACCGCAGCGCTCGACGCGGCGCTGGCGGCGGGGGAGGTGGCGGTGATTCCGGGCTTTCAGGGGCTGGCCGAGGCGGGAAGGGTGACGACGCTGGGACGCGGCGGCTCCGACACCTCGGCGGTGGCGCTGGCGGCGGCGCTGGGCGCGGAGCGGTGCGACATCTACACCGACGTCGACGGCGTCTATACCACCGACCCGCGCATCGTGCCGCGCGCGCGCAAGCTCAAGCGCGTGACGTACGAGGAGATGCTCGAACTCGCGAGCGTCGGCGCGAAGGTGCTTCAGACCCGCTCGGTCGGCCTCGCGATGAAGGAGCGGGTGCGCGTCCAAGTGCTGTCCTCGTTCGTCGACGCGGACGGGGGGACGGAGCCGGGAACGATGATCGTCGGCGAGGAGGAAGCATCGGACATGGAACGCCAGCTCATCACCGGCATCGCGCACGACAAGAACGAGGCCAAGATCACGCTGACCGACGTGCCGGACCGGCCGGGCGCGGTGGCGGCGATCTTCGCGCCGCTGGCGGATGCGGGCATCAACGTCGACATGATCGTCCAGAACGTCGCGCACAGTTACAAGGAGAACGGAGGCGGCTCGACCGACGTCACCTTCACCGTGCCAAGCGCGGACCTGCCGCGATCGCTGGAGGTGCTGCACGCGGGGCAGGCGCGGATCGGCTATACGCGGCTGGTCCACGACACGCGGGTGGCGAAGGTGAGCGTGGTTGGCGTGGGGATGCGGAGCCACGCAGGCGTCGCCGCGACCATGTTCACGACGCTGGGCGAGCGCGGCATCAACGTCCAGGCGATCACCACCAGCGAGATCAAGGTCAGCGTGCTGATCGAGGAGGACTATACCGAGCTGGCGGTGCGGGTGCTGCATACCGCGTACGGGCTGGACGCCGATGCCGACTGATGCCGAAGTCCGCGAAAATATCGTCAAGTTCGCGTTGAGCTATGTGGGGTCCCAATCCTGGTCTGACGCTGTCCCGCGAGGAAACTGCCCGGCGAACAGCAACAGGTGTAACCTGTTCGTCTATGAGGTGCTGCCTGAGGTGGTCCCGCCTTCCTGGACAGTTTGGCGGCTGAGCTAAGCTAAACCC
>CAXSEO010000148.1:0-6383 GCA_964235525.1 uncultured Sphingomonas sp.
CGTGACGCTGCTACCGGTCAACCTCGTGCTGCATGTCGGCAGCGGTGCGGGCTATGCGATGATCTTCGCGCTGCTGCTCGCCGCGATCGCGTGGAATCTCGGCACCTGGGCGATGGGCCTCCCCAATTCGTCGAGCCACGCGCTGATCGGCTCCATCCTCGGCGTCGGTGTCGCCAACGGGTTGCTGTCGCATAGCGGCGTCGGCGGGGTCGACTGGAGCCAGGCGACCAAGGTGCTCGCCGCACTGTTGTTCAGCCCGCTGCTCGGCTTCGGCGGCAGCTTCCTGCTGTTGCTGGTGATGAAGCGGCTGGTCCCCGACCCAGCGCTGTACGCGCAACCGAAGGGTGACGCGCCGCCGCCGCGCGGCATCCGCGCGCTGCTGGTGTTCACCTGCACCGCGGTCAGCTTCGCGCATGGCGGCAATGACGGGCAGAAGGGGATGGGGCTGATCATGCTGATCCTGATCGGCTGCGCGCCCACCGCCTATGCGTTGAACCGCACGGGGCCTGACAGCGCGACGGCCGCCTTCGTCCGCTCGGCGGAGACGGCGAGGCACGCTTTCGCGCGTCAGGCGGCGGGCGCGACGCTGACCCCCGCCGCCGCGCGCGCGGTGCTGACCGACACGCTGGCGACGCGCAAGGTCGAGGGCGCACGGCCCTATGCGGCGCTGGCTGCGCTGTCCGCCGACGTCTCGACGCGCATCCGCACCTATGGCTCGCTCCGCCGCGTCCCCGCCGCAGCGACCCCCAATCTGCGCGGCGATATGTATCTGGTGCTCGACACCACCCGCTTGCTCGACGGGGACAAGGGCGCGCGTTCCCGGATGACCGCGGCAGAGTTCGACGCGATCGACGCGCACGCCACCAAGCTGGAGCAGGGGACGCGCTACATCCCGACCTGGGTCAAGGTGACGGTCGCGCTCGCGCTGGGGCTGGGCACCTGTGTCGGCTGGCGACGGATCGTCATCACGGTGGGGGAGCGGATCGGCAAGACCCACCTCACCTATGGCATGGGCGCGTCGGCAGAGCTGGTCGCGGCGTCGACCATCCTGCTCGCTGAGTTCTACGGAATGCCGGTGTCGACCACGCACATCCTGTCGTCGGGCGTCGCGGGCGCGTCGGCGGCGAGCGGCGCGGGGCTGCAATGGAGAACGGTGCGCAGCATCGCGCTCGCCTGGGTGGCGACGCTGCCTGCTGCGATGCTGCTGGCGGGGCTGCTCTATGCGGGGCTGCGGGAAGTGCCGCTGTTCGCGATAGCGCCGGGCGGGTGAGGGCTTAAGACCGGGTTAGGCCGTTGACACGTCCTGATGAGACGGCAACATTGCAGAGAATGGACGCGAGGCGACGGATCATTCTCTGGGCCTCTGTGGCCTTGTTCATTATATATCTGCTAACGCTTTTCTCCGACGGCACGCTGTGTGTACCTCATACCGCTTTGCATCGATTCAGACAGGACGGCCTCATTTTCGTCCTTGTGCTGCAAATATTCGTTCTTTTGCCTAAGCTGAGGCGAGACGCAGATGGTAACGAACAAGCGGTCGACTTGATCAGTCCCGGGTCTATGCTGATCCTGACCTTCGGTGTCATTGGGATTGCCGCAGCGATCGAGCTTGCCGTTGGCGCGACCACGGTCTCAAATCTAATGACGCCAGGCATCTGGTGGCTCTTCCCCGCTCTCGCGCTGGCGATCGGCGCGCGAAGGTTGTGGTTCCATTACAGCCGGTAATCAGGTCGGGGAGGAGCTTGGGGCCGTTTGCTCCCCGGCGTGACTAGCTCGATCCCAGGCTCACGAACACGCCGCCCCACCCGCCAACAGCGCCGCCCGGTTCGCGCGCAGGTCGGTGCCCGGTCGCACCGTCGGCTCCGCGCCTTGCCCCAACCCCTGCCACAGCGCCGCATTGAACGCGTCGGTGTCGAGGTGGTCCTCGGTGCGGAAGTCCTGTCCACGCGTCGCCTGCGCCCAGTACGCCGCGTCGTGCGTCGTGCAGGCGGCAACGCGCTTCGCCGCGAAGCGGTCGGCGGGAATGGGGAGCTGTGTGCCGCGCAGCACGTCCGCCGCCTCGGCGCGATAGCTCCACGTCGTCAGCGCGGGGTCGAACAGGTCCGCCATCGGCGCGGCCAGCGCGTCGTTGAGCCCCAGCGGCTTCAGCCCCAGCACCGCCTCGATCGTCCTGAGCACGTTCACCGTCGTGTAACGCGTCGAGACCAGCGCGCCCTGCTTCACCGTCGCGCCGACCACCAGCGCGACGCTGCGCCGCGCGTCGACATGGTCCGCGCCGTTCTGCGCGTCGTCCTCGATCACGAACACCAGCGTCGAGCCAGCGAACCGGCTCTTGCCGATCGTCTCGATCACCTCGCCGAGCGCATAGTCGTTGTCCGCCATCTCGGTCTCGACCGTGTTGACGCCGTCGACCGCCTCGTCGAAGTCGCCGAAATGATCATGGCTGAGCCTGAGCAGCGTGAGCGCGGGCATCGTGCCCGACTTGCCCTGCGCGGCGAACTCGCGCTGCCACTCCTCCACCCGCCAGAAATCGGCGAGCTTCTGGTCGAAGCCGCGGAAATACGGGTCGCTGCGTGTCGCGAGCAGGCGGTCGCCGGGCGTCCAGATGCGGGTGTGCGTCCTCCACGGCTCGCGCACCACCGGCACCGCACCGGGTTCCTTCGCGTCGTACACCGAGGCGTCGGAGAAGCCATAGTTGCGGAGCGACACCCCCGCGCGGATCGCCGCATACCAGAGGAAGCCCTGGCCCGGCTTGTCGTCGTCATCCGGATCGGGCGCGGTGAGCAGCGCGGGGCCGGGGAGCACGTCGTCGTCGTCGGGCGTCCGGGGATTGGTCTTGCGGCGCTCCGCCTGCGACTGAGCGGTGTAGATGAAGCGGTCCGCCTCCTCCGCCTCGTACGCCAGCCCGCGCTGCGCGTAGTTCACCGGCGCGGTCTTCTCGAGCAGATCGGGCACGCGCGCGGCGGTCGACCAAGTCCAGCCGGTGCTCGACTGTTCGCCCGAGTCATAGAAATTGTCGAGCGTCACGAACCCGCGCGCGAGCGCGTGATGGTTGGGACTTAGCGGCGCGCCCAGGATCGCCAGCCTGGGGTCGCCGTTGCCCACCTCCAGATCGCCTAGCACCTGGTCATAGGTGCGGTTCTCCTTGATGATGAAGACGACATGCTTCACCCGCGCGCGCACGGCGGCCATGCGCGCGTCGGCGGCGGCGCGGGTGGCGGCGGCGGACAGGCCGATATTGTCCGCGACCTGCAGGGTGGTGGCCGCCAGCGTTCGCGCGTTGGGGAACGGGAACTGGAGCAGCCCCGCTTTCTCCAGCTGGAAGATATACTGGTTGGCGGCACCACACGCGTTGGGCTGGCCGCGATAGATGGCGAGCTTGGGCGCGCAGCCTTGCGGGTTGGGCCCGGGCGGGCTCTTGCGGTTGACGACGAACACGCGCCCGCCGTCGCGGCTGATGGCGGAGGCGCTGGGGTACCAGCCGGTCGGGACCAGCCCCTGCACCTCCGCGCCTGCCGCCGTCGGCGCGACGATCGCGAGCGCGTTGACCCCGCCATAGGTGACGAGCAGTCGCCCGTCGGGAAGCCGCGTCAGGCTGTTGGGGTTGACGCCCTTGCCCGGCAACGGGCCGAGCGAGGCGGGGAGGGCGAGCCGGGGTTCCGCGACCAGCCTGTTGGCGGCAAGGTCGACGATCGCCAGCCGGTCGGCATTGTCCTCGGTCGCGTAGAGCCGCCTGTTGGCGGGGTCGACGAGCAACGCGGTCGGCTCGCCCAGCGTCGCGATGCGCGCGGTGACCTGCACTCCGGTGCCGCTCACCGCCAGCGCGACGATCTGCCGGTCGCGCGGCGCGGAGACGTACGCGTGGGTGGCATCAATCCATAGCAGCGCGAACGGGTTCTCGCCCCCCGCCACGCCCGATTGCGCCGGGTCGATCTTGCCCGGGCGCAGGTCCTGCTCGGCGATGACGCGCGCGCCCGCGATGTCGACCAGGCTGACCGAGTCGTTGTAATAGTTCGCGACCAGCGCGCGGGTGCCGTCCGGACTGACCGCGACACCCGCTGCCTGCGGCCTGACCGCGGCGCCGTTGCCCGCCGCGTGCGCGAGCTTGACCGCGCTCGCTTCCGCGAACCCGGTGCCTGAGCGGCGGAAGACGTGGAGCACATCGTCCACCCCGCCGCCGACCACGAAGCCGCTCGCGTCGGGCAGCCAGGCGACGCCCGAATAGCTGTTGGGCACCGTCAGGCTCTGCTCCAGTCGCGCGCCGGTCGCGTCGATGCGGTAGCGGAAGACGTACTGGTCCGACTGCGCGGGGACGATCTTGCCGTCGGGGCCGTTGAAGCGGTTGAAGCCGCTGGTCAGCACCAGCATCTCGGTGCCGTCCGGGCTGGTCGCGATCACCGCCGCGCCGTCGGCGATCGTGTCGGGATACGGGCCGGTGCGCGCCACCAGCGGCTCGAACGTCGCGCCCGGCGCGGCGAGCGGGGTCAGCATCTGCCCGGTCGGCAGCGCCTGTGCGTCCGCGCGCGCGGCGGCAGTGGTCGCCAGCAGCAGGGTCGCGAGCGGGAGCAGGCGCATCGTTCAGTCCTTTCAGGCCGAATGCCGAAGTCTCCCGCTACGGCCCGGAAAAGGCAAATCCGTGACAACTCGTCACGTTGCGTGTCGCTGCGGCCTCACGAACTGCAGCGCCGCCAATCCCGCCAGCAGCAACCCGGAGATCGGCAACAGTCCCACCCGCTGCGATCCGCTCAGCGCGGTCGCGACCTCGACCAGCGACGGCGCGAGCCACGCGGTCGCGCTGCCCGCGATCACGAACAGCCCGAAGAACACGCCCACCTTGTGCGGCGGCACCACCCGCGTCAGCATCGTGCGACTCGACGAATAGGCGGCGGTCACCACCACCGCCGCCAGCATCCCCGACGCCAGCAGACCGAGTTCCGGCGCGGTGCGGAACATCGGACCGTTCCACGCCGGCGCGTGCGTCGCAGGGTCCCAGGCGCGATAGAACAAGGTCGCTCGCGTGTTGCCGAGCGCGAGCAGCTGCGTCACGATCACGCCGCAGATCTCGATCGTCAGCGCGCGCTTCGGCCCGACCCGCCCGTCGAGCCACCCCGCGAGCAGCCCGCCCGCGACCGCGAACACGCTGAGGATCAGGCCATAGGCGGTCAGCTCCAGCGTCCGCCACCCCATCTGCCCGGCCGCGTACACGCCCGAGAAGATCAGGATGCCCGCCAGCCCGTCGGTGAACAACAGGCAGGAGCCGAGATAGGTCAGCGCGTCCCGGTGCCCACGCGCCTCGACCACCAGCGCCTTAAGATCGCCCGCGCCGAGCCGCAGCGCGGCGAGCAGCCGCGTGCCGGTGCGCGGCGCGTCGGGAGTCCAGCGCAGCAGCGGCAGGATCGCGACCGCCAGCAGCGCCGACACCAGCACCGGCGCGATCCGGTCCGGCTCATGCGCGGCGGGGTTCAATCCCCAGAGCGGACGCGCGGGCACGAAGCTCCAGGAAACCTTGCCCGGCAGCGTGAACGCCCACAGCACAAAGGCGAGCAGCGTCACCGACATGAAATTGCCCGCCGCCAAGCCCAGACCCGACGCCGCGCCCGCTTTCTCAAGCCCCGCGGCGGGCAGCAGCAACGCGTTGTGGAACGTCTGCGTGTGCGCAAACAGCACCGCGACCGCGGCCATGATCGTGATCGTCGCAGGGATGCCCAGCCCCGCGCCGCCCGGCTTCGCCCACCACAGCGCGGCGATCAGCGGCACCATCAACGCCACGGTCGCCGCCAGCCACGGCTTGCGCGGACCCATCCGGTCGACCGCCGCGCCGAGCAAGGGCGCGGTCAGCATCACCGCCAGCCCCGCATATTTCGCGCCCGCCGCGACCAGCGCCTGCCCGCGCACCGCGTCGCCAACGACGCCGGTCACCACATAGGGCGCGAACACGTAGATGGTGATCAGGATCACGTACGGGTCGCGTCCGCCCTGAAACGCCGCCCAGGCCCAGGCGGCGCGCCCGAGCCGCGGTGCGCGGGGCGGGGCGGCGGCGCTCACGCGGTGGCGTCGGGCGCGAGCAGCCAGGCGAGCGCCTCTGCCTCGTCCGCGAAGTAGCGTTGGTTGGCCACCGCGATCCGCTCTGCCTGACGCCGGAGCAGCGCGCTGGAGATCAGCGTCGCGAGTCGGCCGGGCGCGAGGTCCGACCCGCCGAGCGCGTCGCGATAGGCCGCGACCACATCCTGCGACTGCGGTCCTAACTCGCGTACGTCGACCAGCACGCGTAGTCGATCCGCCGATGGGACCACCGGGCGCAACCGCCATACCACGGCCAGCAGCGCGCGCTTGTAGTCGGCGACGGTCGCCACCGTCCAATGCCCGCGCATGACGATGCGGAT
>CAXSEO010000149.1:0-6367 GCA_964235525.1 uncultured Sphingomonas sp.
GATGATCTGCATGGGGTCGTGTAGCTCCGGACAACGGCAAACGACGGCGGGCGAAGCGCCTCGCCGTGATTGCGGCCCCGTTAGCAAGCGCCGCGTTCGTTGGCAATGCGCCCTACGTCAGCGCGCGGGCAGGTCGCGCCGCCGCCACACGACAACGCTTTCCGGGTCTGCCTTCCATCGCCGCTGGGGGATGACCGCGGTCTCGCGATAACCCCGCGCCAACGCCGCCGCCAGGATCGCGTCGTTGGCGCGATTCCGCAGCTTCCACCGGCTGCCCTCGAGCGTCAGGATCACACCCGGTCGCCGCGCCAGCGCCCGGCGCAGCGCCTCGCTCGCGTCGATGGGCAGCGCGTGCGTCTCGGCAGCGGAACGCAGCTGGTCGATGAAGATGTACGGCGTGACCAGGCACGCGTCGGTCAGCTGATAATAGGCGACGGGCGTCTCATAGCCGAGCAGGCACGTCGTCCGCACATCGGCGGGGATCGCGCGCAGCGTTCGCGCCACGGCCACGCGCGAGCTCGCGGTCTCCCACCAGTATCGCGTCGATTCGGATAGGCCGAACGGCAGCGTCACCGCCAGCCAGAGCAGCGGCCCCGCAACCCGCACGCTCCACAGCCCCGCCGAGAGCACCGACGCGACCAGCACCAGCGGCAGGGCGTAATGCGTCCAGAAATTGCCAATCACGACCGCGTCGACCAGCGTCGCCGCGAACCATGCGAGCAACAGCCACCATCGCTCGTCGCGCCTGCTTCGCACGAGCCCGACGGTCGCGGCGATCAGCGGCGGTGTCGATTGCAGCGTCAGGTCGGCCAGCCGCCACATCGCCTCGCCGTCGAACCCGCCGGTCTTGAGCCCCTGCGAGACAAAGTTCGCGAACCACCACGCGCCGAAATAGCCGCTCCACCAGAACACGGCGCCGATCAGCACCGTCGGCAGCATGCCTAGCGCCGCGAACAACGCGATCCGCCGTGCCGTCTGGCCCAGCGACCGCGTCCGCCACAGCCGTACGGCCAGCCAGAGCCCGAACGCCGCGCCCTCGAACAGTGCGTCGGTCTTGATCTGGATCGCGCACCCGCACAACAGCATCGCGCCGCTTGCCCGCGCCAGATCTCCCGGTGCGTCGAGCGCGGGGGCGGTCCGCAGGATCAGCCACGCCGCGGTCGCGGTGAGCAGGTTGTAGAACACCGGCGTCTGTCCGACCGTGCCGCCGAGCGCGCCGGTCATCAGCAGGTAAAACACCCCCGCGCCGACCGCCGGCCACCGGCCCCAGCGCTGCGCCGCGATCACCGCCACCACCCAGGCGGTCACGGCGGCGAAGATCGTTGCGGCGATCTGTGGCGCGAGCACGCCCGGTCCGCCGATCCAGCGCAGCGCGGCGAACAGCATGAACAGCCCGAACGGTTTGCGGTCCCAGATGTCGACATAGGGCACGTCGCCGCGCAGCAGCCGGTGCGCGAAGAAGCTGTAGAACGGCTCGTCGTCGCCGTAGAGCGCGTTGCCGTACAGCCCCATCCTGAGCACCACCGCGATGACGAGCAGCAGCACGGCTGCTCGCGACCAGGTGGGCGGTGACCGGCGGAACTGCCTGAACCGACGGGAGAACATCAACATCTCGGGGTGGCTGGCGCGTTGATACACGTGACCGCATTGCGCCACGGTGTCCCTTTCGCAAGCACGAGCAGGCCAGGCTTGATGCAAAGGTCAGCGGCGACGTGCCGGACGGGGAAGCTTTGCCCCAAGCGGAGCGGCGGCTATGCGCCGGACATGACCCCGCTCCTGCTCTACAACAGCCTGACCCGCGCGACCGAGACATTCCGACCGATCGACCCGGCGAACGTGCGGATCTATTCGTGCGGCCCTACCGTCTATCACTACGCGCACATCGGTAACCTGCGCGCCTATGTGTTCACCGACACGCTGTCACGGGTGCTGCGCTGGAAGGCCAAGGACCTTGGATGGGGCCCGCTCACCCACATTATCAACATCACCGATGTCGGCCACCTCACCTCCGACGCGGACGCGGGCGAGGACAAGCTGGAAGCGGCGGCGAAGGCGTCCGGTCAGGATATCTGGGCGATCGCGGGGCATTACACGGCGGCGTTCAAACAGAACCTGCGCGACCTGAACGTCGACGACCCGACCGGTTTCCCGCTCGCCACCGACCACATCGCCGAGATGATCGCCTATGCGGAAGCAATCGCCGACAAGCATTGCTACCGCCTGCCCGACGGGCTGTATTTCGATACGGGCACCGTCCCCGACTATGGCCGCCTCGCGCGCGAGCGGAGCGACGAGGGGGAGAGCCGGATCGCGGCGGTCGCGGGCAAGCGGCATCCGCAGGACTTCGCGATCTGGCGCACTAGTCAGCCCGGCGAGAACAGGCAGATGGAGTGGGACTCGCCCTGGGGTCGCGGCGCGCCGGGCTGGCACCTCGAATGCTCGGTGATGAGCGCGAAATATCTCGGCACCCCGTTCGACATCCACACCGGCGGCATCGACCATCGCGAAATCCACCATCCGAACGAGATCGCGCAGAACCAGGCGCATTGCGCGTGCGCCGATCCCGGCGCGCGCGTGTGGATGCACAACAACTTCCTCGTCGAACGCGCGGGAAAGATGAGCAAATCGTCGGGCGAGTTCACGACCTTGCAGTCGCTGGCGGATCGCGGCTTCCATCCGCTCGCCTACCGGCTGATGTGCCTGCAGGCGCATTACCGCTCGGAGCTGGAGTTCTCCGGCGAAGGCTTGCTGGCCGCGCTGATCCGGCTCAAGCGGCTGGTGATCGCGGTCGAAGGCCTGCGCGCACGGGAGAGCAGCAAGGGCGCGAGCGATGCGGGCATCTATCGCGAGCAGCTTGACGAGGCGGTGTCCGACGACCTTGCCACGCCGCGCGCGCTGACCGTGCTGGAGGCGATGCTGGCGGACAAGCGGCTGTCCCCGGCGGCGCGGCTTGCGGCGCTGGACGATTTCGACGCGGTGTTAGGGTTGCGGCTTAGGTCATTGACGCGAGACGAGTTGCGCGTCCGGCCCGCCGCCGCCGTGCTCGACGAGGCGGCCGTGACCACCCATCTTGCCAACCGGCGCGAGTCGCGCGCCGCGCACGACTTCGCCCGCGCCGACGCGATCCGCGATGAACTCGCCGACGCCGGGGTCGACGTGATGGACGGCGACCCGCTCGGGTGGGAGTGGCGGCTCGATCCTTGATCTCCATGCCCGCGCGCGCCGGGCAGGATTGAGCAGGAGCCGGTGCCGCCCTACTCAGCATCCATGAAAGCCGTCCTCCCCACGCTCGCACGCCGACTGATCGAGCCGCAGCTTCCCGCCGGGCTCGACATCGCCTGGGTCACTACGCCCGACGAAGCGATCAAGCGGATCGCGGATGCGGAGATCGCCTGGGTCGACCTCGCCCCGCGCGGGCTGTGCGGCGAGGCGGTCGCGGCAGGAACGCGGCTGCGCTGGCTGTTCACCGCCATTGCGGGCATCGAATCGCTCCCGCTCGCGCAGCTGAGGAGCCAAGGCACCGTGCTCACCAACGGCGCGGGCATCCTGTCCGCGGCGGTGGCGGACTATGCGGTGCTCGGCATCCTCGCCGCGGCCAAGCGGTTTGACGAGGTGGTGCGCGCGCGCGACCGGCACGAATGGCCGCTGGTCGCGCCCGGGCGCGTCGAGCTCGCCGACACCGCCGCGCTGATCATCGGGCAGGGCGCGATCGGCCGCGCGATCGCGGCCCGGCTGCGCGCGTTCGGCGTGGCTGTCACCGGCGTCACCCGCTCGGGCCGCGATGGCACGCTGGCGCCGGACGCATGGCGCGAGCGGCTGGGCGAGTTTGACTGGATCGTGCTCGCCGCGCCCTCCACCGGCGACACCCGCGCGATGATCGGCGCGTCAGAGCTCGCCGCAGTCAAGCGGGGCGCGTGGCTGGTCAACATCGCGCGCGGCGACATGGTCGATCAGGACGCGCTGCTGGCCGCGCTCGCGTCCGGGCCGCTCGCAGGGGCGGTGCTCGACGTCACCGATCCCGAGCCGCTCCCCGCCGACCATTCGCTGTGGCGCGCGCCCAACGCGATCATCACCATGCACCTGTCCGGGCGCAGCCAGTCGCGAATGTTCCACCGCGCCGCCGCGCTGTTCCTCCGCAATCTCGCCGCGTTCCAGGCGGGCAGGCCGATGGAGAATATGGTCGACCTCCACGCGGGCTACTGACCTCCCCGCGTTGCGACCGAGCGCGTTTTGCCGCAAGGACGCGTGGTCGCACCATTGAAAGCCTGCCCCATGCCCGCCTGGGCCCCCGACAGCTGGACCCGCCACGAGGCGCGCCAGCTCCCCGATTACCCCGACAATGCCGCGCTCGACGCCGCCTGCCGCCAGCTGACCAGCTATCCCCCGCTCGTCTTCGCCGGCGAGGCACGGCATCTCACCGCCGACCTCGCCGCCGTCGCGGCGGGCAAGGCATTCCTGCTCCAGGGCGGTGACTGCGCGGAGAGTTTCGCCGAGTTCCACCCCGACAACATCCGCGACACCTTCCGCGTCCTGCTCCAGATGGCGGTGGTGCTGACGTTCGCGTCCAAGCTGCCGGTCGTAAAGCTCGGGCGGATGGCGGGGCAGTTCGCCAAACCCAGGTCGACCCCGACCGAGACGATCGACGGCATCACCCTGCCCTCCTATCGCGGCGACAACGTCAACGACATCGCCTTCACCGCCGGCGCGCGCGCGCCCGATCCGCAGCGCATGATCCAGGGTTATCTCCAGTCCGCCGCGACGCTGAACCTGCTGCGCGCGTTCGCGAGCGGCGGCTATGCCAACCTGCACCAGGTCCACCGCTGGACGACCGATTCGCTCGGGGCCAGTCCGTGGGGCAGGCGTTATCGCGAGACCGCCGACCGGATCGGCGAGGCGCTCGAGTTCATGCACGCCTGCGGCATCGACCCGGAGACCGCGCCGCAGCTCGCGCAGACCAGCTTCTACACCAGCCACGAGGCGCTGCTTCTCCCGTACGAGCAGGCGATGACGCGGCGGGACTCGCTGACCGGCGACTGGTACGACACCAGCGCGCATTTCCTGTGGATCGGCGACCGGACGCGGTTCGCGGAGTCGGCGCACGTCGAGTTCCTGCGCGGCGTCGGCAACCCGATCGGCATCAAATGCGGGCCGTCGCTCGACTCCGACGAGCTGCTGCGCCTGCTCGACCTGCTCAACCCCGCGCGGGTCGCGGGGCGCGTCACGCTGATCACCCGTTTCGGCGCGGACAAGATCGAGGCCGCGCTCCCCCACCTCGTCCGCGCGGTGACGCGCGCCGGGCATCCGGTGATCTGGAGCTGCGACCCGATGCACGGCAACACCGTCTCGCTCGCCGGCTACAAGACGCGGCCCTTCGACCGCATCCTCGCCGAGGTGCGCGGCTTCTTCGCGGTGCATCGCGCGGAGGGCACGCACGCGGGCGGCATCCACGCGGAGATGACCGGGCAGAACGTCACCGAATGCACCGGCGGCGCGATCGACGTCACCGAGCAGAGCCTTGCGGATCGTTACCACACGCATTGCGACCCGCGGCTCAACGCGGGGCAGGCGCTCGAGCTCGCGTTCCTGCTGGCGGAGATGCTCAACGAGGAGATGGCGGAGCGGCGCAAGGCCGCCTGAGCGCGGGTTGACGCTCCCCGCCCCGCCCGATACACGCCCGCCTCCCGCGCGGCCCCTTCGTCTAGCGGTCCAGGACGTCGCCCTCTCACGGCGAAAACACGGGTTCGATTCCCGTAGGGGTCACCACTTC
Organism: uncultured Sphingomonas sp.; assembly: GCA_964235525.1. Lineage (GTDB taxonomy): Bacteria > Pseudomonadota > Alphaproteobacteria > Sphingomonadales > Sphingomonadaceae > Sphingomonas. Next base: position 5,768 of record CAXSEO010000149.1, read on the forward strand.
CGCCAAAAGGCGAGAATTTCCGCGGATCACAAGCGAGTAACCGACTTGGCAGCCGGCCGCTGGCACAAGGTGGGATGGCGTGTGGCCGGTCTGTGGCGTCATCCGAAGTCGCGAATGTTCTGGTTCCGCATGGGCGTGCCGGAGCGCTACAGCGCGCGTGCCAGCAAGCGCGAATGGCGGCTGGAGGACATTACCGCCCGAGCTGGCCCGGCCATGACGCCGACGCAAGAGGCGCTCGCCGTCGTAGCGAAGCGGGTCACGGGACGATGGGCAGCGGTAGCGCAGGCCGGCATAGGCCGTGAGAGCTGAACAGCCTCATACATTTCCTAGTACGCGCGCAGAAGGAAACCGTTACGCTGATCAGCGTCTGAATTCGGCGAACGGATCACGGAGTCAGTTCATGTGCGCGAGTACCTTGATGTAGGATAATCCTAAGAAAACATTGCTAGTTGATTCAAGTCAGTACTTGACCTGCGGAAATAGTGTCTTGGATTTCTTGCAGGCTACGCAAATCGCTACAGTAGCGGCTACTGCAAACTCCAAGCGGGCTAGAGCGGATTCCTTTCAGTCTGGGTCATAGCCGCACGAGCTAAAGTAGTT
>CAXSEO010000150.1:0-6361 GCA_964235525.1 uncultured Sphingomonas sp.
CTTTTCAGCGCTCGGCATAACTTTCGGGCGCGACCAGAACGCCGAAACCACCGCCCTCGCGACAACCTATCGGCTCGACTATGCCGGCACCGACCAGAAAGGTCTTGACGAGGGGTTTCGCTGGCTGCGCGACATCGGCGACGGCATCCTACTGAGTGATGCGGGGGTGGCGACAGAACGCGGCGTCGTGCTCGCCGAGCGCGAAAGCCGTAGCACGCGGCAGGCGGCGGTCCGCCAGGCGCTCGCACGCTTCCAGGTGGCCGGCGCGCGCGAACCTGATCGCGAGCCGATCGGCACGCTCGAGACCCTCGTCGCGGCGCGGGTTGTGACGCTGCAGGCCTTCTACGATCGCTGGTATCGGCCCGAAAACGCGGTGCTGGTGGTGAGCGGCGATCAGCCGGTAGATGCGATCGAGGCGAAGATCCGTGCGGCGTTCGGGTCATGGCGCGGGAAGGGACCTGCCCCGCAGCGCGCCGCGCCGGGCCGTATCGATTTCGGCAGGGGCACCGACTCGTTCAGCGCCGCGGCACCCGAGATGCCGTCGCTTGTCACTGCTTGCCGCGATCGCCCGCCGTTCCCGCCCGACGAGCCCGCGATGGCTCGCTACAGCCGCGAAGTGCGAGGCGCGCTGTGGCGGGGTATTCTGACCGAACGGCTGAAGACGCTGGTCACTGCCGGACACAGCGGCCTGCTCGGTGCCGATGTGCTGGAACGAGACGCGCGTGAATATAGCATCACCTGCCTGATCGTCGTGCCGATCGGTGACGAGTGGAAGAAGGGGCTGGCCGCAGCCCAAGCGGAACTGGCGCGCTACCTCGCCGATGGTCCCACCGAAGCCGAGGTCGAAGCACAGGTGAATGATGTGCGCGCCAGTTTGCGCGGCGCTATCAATTCGGCCGACGCACGCACCGCTCGCGAGCGCGCGGACCTCATTCTCGCGCGGGTTCTGGATCACCGGCCGATCACATCGCCGCGCGAGGAAATGCACGCGTTCGATGTTGCGGTCGAAGACGTGGACCCTGCGACAATGAAGGAGGCTGGTGCCGGGGAATGGGCCGGCTCGGGCCCGTTGCTGGCTTTGGTGTTGCCAAAGGCGATCGATCCGGCAGTGGTGACGACGGCCTGGGTCACCAACTCGGCGCGCCCGGCACTGCCGGCCTTTGCCGACCGGCACGACGTCGCATGGCCTTATACCGATTTCGGAAAGCCCGGCACCGTCGCACGACGCGAGGAGATTGCCGATCCCGGCTTCGTTCGGCTGCGCTTCGCCAATGGCTTGATCCTCAATTTCAAGCAGACGATGCTGGAACCCAACGACATCCAGCTCCGCGCGCGGTTCGGCGCTGGCAGACGGGAACTGCCTGACGGCAGTATGCTGCCGGCAACCCTTGCGGCGTTGCTGCTGCCGGCAGGTGGCCTGGGGAAATTATCATCGACCGATCTTCAGGCGAGCCTCCGTTATACCGGCTGGCAGTTCAGGACTGACATCGCGCCCACCGCTTTCGTCATGTCGCGTTCGACGAACCCGTCCAATCTCTCGACGATGCTGCAAGTGTTTGCGGCCTTTATGAGCGATCCGGGCTTCCGCCCCGAGATCGACGAACGCCTGCCCGGCGCGGTCGAGGTGATGTTCCGGATGCTCGACGCAAGCCCACAGGTCGCGCTGGGCGACGCCATGCTCTCGACAGTTGATCCCCGCAGCCCTGACCGTATGCCCGCCCGCCCCACGGTTGACACCTTGCGCAGCGCGGACTTCGCGCGGCTGTTGAGACCCGCCCTGACCGATGCGCCCGTCGAGCTGACCATCGTCGGGGACGTTGATGAAGCCACCGCAACGCGGCTGGTCGGAGCAACCTTCGGCGCGCTTCCACCTCGCCCCGCGATTGACCGGGCACGTCCGCAGACGCGCTTCACCCGCTTTCCGGAGCGGGACTTCCCGGTCATTCGCGCCATGCACGGCGGACCCGCCGACCAAGCCGCGGCGTCCTTGGTCTGGCCGCTCTACGTGGCCGAACCGGCGCGCCGGCGCGAGGAATATTGCTTGAAGCTGCTGGCGGGGGTGTTCAACGACGATCTTCGTCACCGCGCCAGGGTGGAACTGGGCAAGACCTATTCGCCGGAAGTAGCGACCGCGATGCCCGATTACGCCGACCAGGGGATGTTGTCGGTCCAGGTCGAGGGACAGCCCGCCGACATCGACCTGCTCGTCACGGAAAGCCGCGCGATCGCAAGGAAGCTGGTCGCCGGAGCGATCACGCAGGACGATGTGGATGCGGTGCGAACCCCGTTGCTCGCCGCGGCAACGGCTGCTCGGAGCCGCAACACGTGGTGGGCGGGCGCGATGGACGGTTCGGCGCGGACGGCGACGGTCACGCAGGAGGTGACCAACTATGGCGCCCTCATGTCGTCGATTACGCTTGACGAGGTAAAGGCCGCGGCGGCGAAATGGCTGGCGAGGGCACCGATCGTGACGGTGGTGACACCGCGTGTCTCGTCATCGACGCTCGCCCCCGCTGCGGCAACCAAGAGAAAGCAGGTGCCATGATCCGCACTCTCGCACTGGCTCTGGCGCTTGTCGTATCAGTCCCGCTTTCCGCCGCTGCGCAGGAAGGGACGAAGCTGGTCAAGACCTCGGTCAATCAGGTCGACCACCACCCCGGCCAAGCCCTTCGAACGAGCGAGCAGGCGTTGCAAGTCGATCCAAAGGTAAAAGGGGGGCAGCTTGCACGGGCGTGGGCGCTCCGCGCGCTTGGCCGGACCGCCGAGGCCGACACAGCCTTCCGTTTCGCCGTCGATGCCGATCCGCGCGACGCCGACGCGGTCATCGGCCTCGCCAGTGCGGAGCGACGCGGCGGCCATCCGGAGGCTGCGCTTCCGATACTCGATGCCTTTCTCGCGCATGGCGACGATGCGGACGTGCGCTTCGAACGCGCGATCGCGCTCAACGCCGTGGGACAGGTGGACAAGGCACTGGCCGAATATGACCGCCTGGTCGCCGCCGGGCCGAACGCGAACGCACTGTACAATCGAGGTTGGATTCGCCGCAATCGCAAGGACTATTCCAGGGCCCTCGCCGATTTCGACGCCGCGTTGGCGTTGACGCCGAAGGATGTCGAGACGCTCAACGCACGCGCCGGGACGCTGGCTTATCTAAACCGTGATGTCGACGCACTCGCCGGCTATGGTGCCGCACTCGCGATCGCGCCCACCGACGCCGACGCGCTGTCCGGCGTCGCGGACGAGAACTATAATCTCGCGCATTGGCGGCAGGCCGCGGACGGCTACCGCGCGGCGCTGAAAGTTTCCCCCAAAAATGCCGAGCTCGCATTGTGGAAAGCACGCGCGCTCGGCAAGCTCGGCGATGACAAGGCCGCCCTTACCGCCTTCGGCGAAGCACTTAAGATCGATGCGAAGTCGGCCGAAGCTCTCGAGGGACGTGCCGAGATTCACAGCCGGCTCGGCGACAGCAAGCGGGCACTCGCCGATTACACCGAAGCGATCGTACTCGCGCCGACCGACCCAGACGTGCGAGTGAACCGTGCATTCCTGCTCCGCAAGCTCGACCGCGCGAGCGAGGCCCGTGCCGATGTGGAAGCGGCGCTCAAGATCGAACCGCGATCGGCCTTTGCGCTGAACGCGCTCGGGCTGATCCAAGCGTCCGCTAAGGACTATACCGGCGCGGTCGCGAGCTACGGTCGGGCGCTCGCGGTCGATCCCAAATTCGACGCCGCCTTTTACAATCGCGGCAATGCCTTTTCCGATCTGGAGCGCTACGATCGCGCGATCCGCGACTATGATGCGTCGCTACGGCTGGTCCCAGCCGACCCTGCCACGCTCGCCGCACGAGGCGAAGCCTATCGCCACATCGACGACGAGGTCCGCGCGATCGAGGACTTCACTGCGGCAATCGCCGCCGATCCCACGCTTGCGATCGCCTACTGGCGCCGGGCGCAATCGGACGAAGTCATGGGCGATGCGGCGGCGTCCAAGGCCGACCGGGCACGCGCATTGCAGCTTGATCCGACGTTGACCTCCTGACCGAGCTCCCGAGTATGCACCAACATTGGCCGCGCTATCCAGGTCAACTTCAACGCAAAGGAACCAAGGCAGTGCGCTCGCAACCGGATGGACATGTGGTTGGCGCAGGAACATGGATCGCGCTCGCCTGGTCAGTGGGGCAAAGACCCACACCCGGACGTTCGGGCCGATTGTCCAGCTTGCCGACTTCGGACGTTCATTCAGTTGAAAGTACGCCGCGGATTGCCGCAGAGCAGCACGCGCCGGTGCTGCTCTGGCAGATTTCGTCGTGAAGCGGCTGCCCAGCTGGCTTTGTCCTTAGTGTCCGCCATCCCGGTGGTCGCCGCGAGCTCTCGCTCCGATAGGCGGTCAACGGACATATGGTCGAAGCGCGGTTCGACACCGGCAAGCGACTGATGGCCTGAACGAGGTGTACGTCGTCCACGATAGCTACCATTTGCCGATGTAAGCCCGAAGGCTCTCGGCGGACCTAGCGGGAAAAGCGGTCGCTTGCTCGAGGATCGTTGTCGAACCCGCGATCAACTTTCTTCATTTGAATGGTTCAAGAAAGCGGCTATCGGCGAGCGCGTGGTCGTCTCATCAAGTCCGAGATCCGTCAGCCTGATCGGCGCCGCTGGGTTGCGGGTTACGCGGCAGCGCGTGGCGGTGCTGGACGCCGTGGATGCGAGGCCGCACGGAAGTGCAGCCGCCGTGCTCGCGACCGTATCCGTCGGCCTGCCGGGCGTGTCGCATCAGGCCGTCTACGACTGCCTAGCCGACCTTACTCGAGCCGGGCTGCTGCGTCGGATTATCATCGACGGCGGACCGGCGATCTACGAGACGCGCACTCAAGACAACCATCACCACTGCGTTTGCCGCGCGTGCGGACTTATCGTCGATGTCGACTGCGCGACAGGCACCGCGCCGTGCCTCGACGTGGCTGATGCCGCGGGCTTCGTGATCGACGAAGCCGAGATCATCTATCGCGGCCTGTGCGCGACGTGCGCTTCTGCACCGGGCAAGCGAGTCCCACCACCACCGACATCGAGTTGAGCAAGGAAACGACCAATGGCTGAAGTGAAGCATGGCGACGCCATCGAAGCCGAGATGAACACCGACGGCGCGGTCGCCGCGGGGCAGCGATGCCCGATCGCGCCCGACCGCGTCTCGCACCCGACCCAAGGCGGGGTCAACCAGGAGTGGTGGCCCAAGAAGCTCAACCTGAAGATCCTCGCCAAGAACCCGGCGGTCGCCAATCCGATCGAGCCCGACTTCGACTATGCGAAGGCGTTCGAGGCGCTCGATCTGGACGCAGTCAAGGCCGACATCGCAACGGTGCTGAAGACCTCGCAGCCGTGGTGGCCCGCCGATTTCGGCAACTACGGCCCGTTCATGATCCGCATGGCGTGGCACAGCGCGGGTACGTACCGCGTGGCCGACGGCCGTGGCGGCGCGGGCGCGGGGCAGCAGCGGTTCGCCCCGCTCAACAGCTGGCCGGACAACGCCAACCTCGACAAGGCGCGTCGGCTGGTCTGGCCGATCAAGCTTAAATACGGCCAGTCGCTCTCATGGGCTGATCTGATCGTGCTGACCGGAAACGTCGCGCTCGAGACGATGGGCCTCAAGACCTTCGGCTTCTCGGGCGGCCGGGCCGACGTTTGGGAACCGGACGAGGACGTCTACTGGGGACCGGAGAACGAGTGGCTGGGCGACGAGCGCTACCAGGACGACCGCAATCTCGAAGCGCCGCTCGCGGCGGTGCAGATGGGGCTCATCTACGTCAATCCCGAAGGGCCGAACGCCAATCCTGACCCGGCGGCATCGGCGCGCGACATTCGCGAGACCTTCGGCCGGATGGCGATGAACGACGAGGAGACGGTCGCGCTGATCGCCGGCGGCCATACGTTCGGCAAGACCCACGGCGCGGCTCCGCCCAAGGACCATGTGGCGCCGGAGCCGGAGGGCGCGCCGCTCGAGGAGAAGCGACGCGAGGAGTGGTTCGAAGCCCAGCTCGACCTTGATCCCGACAAGCTGGTCTTCATCGACGAGACCTGGGCATCAACCAACATGGCGCGGCGCTATGGTCGCTGCTGACGGGGCGATCGCCTGCGAGCCGGCATCCCGTTCGTGCACTGGAAAACGACCACTTTCGTCGCTGGCCTGCGCCGCACCGGCATGATCGCGCCCTGGGTGCTAGACGGGCCGATGAACGCCGACTCGTTCCTAACCTACGTCACCCGCGTTCTCGTGCCGGAGCTCGGCCCCGGCGACGTAATCGTGATGGACAACCTGTCAACCGGCGTGCAAAGGGGACCCCCGATCGGCGTCGAACAGGGACCCCCTA
>CAXSEO010000151.1:0-3835 GCA_964235525.1 uncultured Sphingomonas sp.
ACCCGGTAGGGCGCGGTCCCCGGCGCGGCACAGCCGGCGAGGGTGAAGAGGAGAGTGATGGCTAGGGTGCGCATGGGGCGAGGATGTCATTGCGTGCCGCTGGTCCGCAATCCCCGACCACAATCATATTATCTCAACGCGCGTGCATTATCTTCTTGCATATTAAATCAACGCGCGTATAAATAAGAATACCAGAGACGGAGAGCGCCATGTCCCCCAACACCGCCGCTGCCCTCGCCGACATCAAGCTGGCCGCAGCCTCGGGACAAGAGCGCATCGCGCCCGTCACCTTCTCCCACTTCCATGGTCGTGCAGCGACATCGGCGGCCTTCCGCCTCGCCAAGGCTCAGGGCGTCATCGAGATTGCCTACACGTCCTGCTTCGGAACGCCGGTCTATCGCACGGCCGGCATGGGTGCCGCGATTGCCGAGGCTTCTACCGCTGTTCGGCACTGAGGACGACAGCATGAGCGCCCTCATCCCCCGCGCAACCATCGAAGATATCGTGAAGGGGCGCAATCGTGCCCTGTCCGGTTTCGCGGCAGCACGAGACGCGCTCGCCGGCGCCTACGAGATGCTTGCTGAGGCGCATTATGCCGTGCCGGGGCGCGCTGGATCGACGACTTACGACCAGTTTTCCGAAAAGCAGGCTGCGGCTCTCGTGCCCCTCGTCAAAGTGCCGGAGCGCTCTGATTTCCTGTCCGCCGCCCGCTACGTCACGGATCGGCGCGTTTGGGGCCATCTCGTCGGCATGACCGACCTTGAAAATTTGATGGACAAGACGGCCAAGGATCAGTTCCGCCAGCAGCTCATGACCGACCCGCCCGAGGTCACGGTCGAGAACGTCTACGCCACCATGGAGCAGTTCGCGGCCGACGCGGGCACAATCTGGAAGCGCGGGATCGCAGCGGCCTTTTCCGCCCTTGATCGACGGTTCCGCTCTCACGACGGATGGAAGATCGGCGCCCGTGTCATTTTTACCGGCGCGCTCGATGAGTATGGGCACTGGAGCCACTACCGCTCACACCGCGACTCACTGCAGGACGTTGAGCGAGTGTTTTTCATGCTCGATGGAAAGAAGCCGGCCGACCTATACGGTGGCGTCGTTGGTGCTGTGGAGGAGTCGCGCCGGGGGCAACGCGGCGCCCGCCAGTCCGAAGCCGAAACCGAATATTTCCGTGCCCGTTGCTTCAAAAACGGCAACCTGCACCTGTGGTTCAAGCGCAACGATCTTGTGGAGCGGGTCAACCGCCTCCTCGGCGACTACTACGGCGCGCCGATCCCGGAGGAGCGCGAGGCCGACGAGAACACCGGCCTGCACGATCCGAAGACCACGCTTGCGAAGAACTACGGCTTCTTTCCCACGCCCGATGCGGCGGCCGACATGCTCATCGATGCGGCTTCCCTATACCGCCGCGAGGGCGACCCGCGTTTGACCGTGCTGGAGCCCAGCGCCGGGACTGGCAACCTCGCTCTTCGATGCGTGCGGGCCGGTGCCCTGGTGGATTGCGTCGAAATCCATCCCGACCGGGCCGGGGATCTCGCTGGCGCCAAGGTCTATGGCAGCATCGTGATGGGCGACTTCCTTACCCTGCAGCCTGGGGCGAAGCGCTACGACCGCGTGGTGATGAACCCGCCCTTCGACCGGGAACGGGACATCGATCACGTCATGCATGCCCTGAAATTCCTGGCGCCTGGCGGGCTACTCGTGGCGATCATGTCGGCCGGGACGGAGTTTCGCGAGACGCGCAAGTCGGTCGCGTTCCGCGAACACGTCGCCAAGCTCAATGGCATCTACCGCGACCTCCCGCCGGGCTCGTTCGCCTCGGCCGGAACCTACTGCAACACGGTGATCCTGAAAGTGCGGGCGGATGGAGCGAGGGTGTGGTGATGAACGAGGAACCTCATCCGAAGAACCAAACTGAGCTTGAGTTTCGCTTCTTCGACGGGCCTTGGGAAAACGCGAGAAAACCGACGATCGTTCGCGACGACCCTTGGGGCGGAGACCCGCATATCCTCGCGACCATCGGCCGTGTCCATAACCCAGATGCACTCTACGAGCTGTGCCGGCTCGCGAACATCGGACTCGCCGCAGAAAGATCTGCTCGGGAAAGGTCGACGTGAGACCGTGCTAACCGATGCACGCCAGGACTGGAAAGTTTTCCATGGGTCGCCCGCCAATCCCGAACCGCCGCACGGGTAGCGAGTACCGCGCGGAGTCGGAAGCGCGACGCAAGGCTGAGGGCGAGGAGAAGCGCTCCGTCATTCTGTCGGCCGAAGCCTCCAAGCGCGCCCGCGAGCTGGAAGCCCGCGACGGGCTGACATTCAAGGCGCTCATCGAGTTGCTGATCTTGCGGGCGCCCTGATCCGCGGAAGATGGTTCATCCCGGCACGGACGCAAGGGCGATGACGAGATGCTTCACGGCGGCGCTCCGTTCTCAACGACGTCCGGCGTCCGCACCGGCACGTCCCACAACCCCCAGAGCCCGCGGTAAAGCACCGTCGTCCGCACCCGCACGGCGAGGTGGTCCCGCACCACGTCGGTCGGCAGTTCGAGGCAGTACAGTCGCCGCGTCCAGCCCAGCCCGTTGACGGGCTCCGAGGTCACGGGCTCGCCGGCGCGCGGCCCGTCGCCGAAGACGACTTCCGGGAACGACCGCCGCAGCACCGGGCGGCCATCCACCGTCACGACTCGCGACAGGACCACGTCATAGTCGGACACGTCGAGCAGGCGGGTCTTATAGACCGTCCGTCGCCAGCACAGCCGCTCGCCGCCCCGCACGGTCGGGGACGGGCTCCGCACGACGCTCATCGGGTCCACCGACAGGCGACCGATCGGCGGGAAGGCTGCGGCCTCGATGCGCGGCGCCAGCAGCGCCACGACGATGAGCCCGAGCACCGCTGCCGTTACCGCCGTGAAGCCGAGCGCGGCGCGCGGGGGCCCGTCGCGCGATGCCAGGATGGCCGTCGTCAGGGGATCAGGGGGCATCGTGGGTGATCCTGGGCGCGGGGGCCTCGTCGCTCATCTCGACGCGGGCGCGGATCGCCGCGATGCGGTCGCCGCCGAGATCGATCAGCGCCAGCGCCGTCACGGCCGCCAGCGCGACGGCACCGATGCGGAGCCAGCGGCCGACGGGCACGCGTCCATCGCCCACGATGCCCTGAGCAGCGAGCAGCAGCACCAAGCCGCGCACCGCGAACACCCGAAAGGCGAGCCGCAGCCCGATGGACAGCCCGGCCGCCTCCGGGCCGTGCACCGCACCGGCGTTGAGCGACCACACGCCCGCCAGCACCATGTAGATGTAGAGGTTGTAGAGCCCGAGGCTGGCGAAGTCCTGCGGCTCCAGCGGGTCGCGGACCGCCAGCGTGTCGAGCACGCGCGGCGCGAAGGCGATCGTGGCGGCGGCTGCCAGGAACAGGAGCAGCGCGTCCGTCAGGTCGAGCGTCATCGGAGCCCATCCCGCGGCCGTGACGGCGAACGCGAAGGCGACCGGCCCACCGATGAGGTCGGCGGCGCGGACGAGGAGGCGGGCGGAGAGCATCATGAGCGCCGCTTCCGGAAAGCGTCGTCGATGGCGTCGAGGTTTCGACGCACCCGCTTGACCTCCGCCTTGATCTCGGCCGGGACCGGATCGGAGACGTGTCCTTCGATCCTGTCGAGCGAAGCGGACTGCGCGTGTGAGTTCAGCCGACCGTGCTTCCACCCGGCCGCGCGGGCGCGCCGCAGCTCACGGTACATGGCGCCCTCGTCGGGCAGGTGCGGCGCCGCCAAGCCGATCAGGGCCAGGAGCTTCGCGAGCATCACGCCCGACTCCCGCCTGCCAGCATGTCGCGGA
>CAXSEO010000151.1:3845-6316 GCA_964235525.1 uncultured Sphingomonas sp.
GCGGTCGAGGTCGCGGATGACCTCCTGCCCCTGCTTGAGGATCGCCTCCAGCGCGGCCGGCTGGAGGCGCGCCACATCGACGCTCGCCTGCACCTTGTTGGACAGGGCCGCGACCTCTTCGGTCAACGTCGCCATGGTGCCGGACGAGTTCGCGAGGCCGGTCGCGGTTTCCTTGGCCAGAGCCGCGACGTCGCTCGTGCGACGTTCGGCGAGGTCGCTGATCTGGGTCCGGAGCGTGCGGCAGTCCCAATACAAGAACGCCACCACGGCCCCCAGCACGACGATCACGGCGCCGAGGATGCCTTGCTGCAGGAAGGTGTCGGTGGCGCCCGTGAGAGCGTGGACAGCCTCGGCGGTTTGGGCATGGGCGGCGCCGGGAAGGAGGGCGGAGAGCAGCGCGACGAGGCGGAGCACGCTCATCGACCCCGGCCCTTACTGCCCACCGCCACCGTGTCGACGCCGGCCCGCTTGTCGGCCGACCGCGCCACCACGGTCAGGCCGAGCAACGCCGACAACATGGCGAGTGCCTGGGGGTCGAGCGCGGGCGGCGGCGGGAGCGCGACCCCGAGGGCTGCGAGCACCCAAAGCGGATAAGGCAGCGCGAAGGTCAGCATGACGAGCGCGCCGAGCGACCATGCCAAGAGTGGCCGCCAGCCACCCACGAAGACGGATGGGTTCCGCGCCTCAACCGTGTCGAGCGCGACCTGTTGCGCTTGGCTGGCGAGGTCGAAGCTGTGCTGTTCTTCCAGTGACGCGAGTGCGGCCTTGGCGCCAGCCGGATCGGCGTTGATCTTAGCCGCGAGCTGAGCCGGCGTGGCGTCGGGCGGAGCGCCGAGCTTCGCCGCGATGGAGCGGACGATGTCTGGCGCCGCGAGGCCGACGAGAGGACCGGCGATGCCGCCGACGATCGGGATCTCGCCGATGCCCATCTGCAGCGCGGTCGAGATCATGGGCGCACCGGCCTGCAGCAGCGAGCCGACGAGGGGCGCGAAAGATGCGAGGTCCATCACGGCACCGGCACGGCAGCTGTGGCGAGCGCCGGCTGAGCGGTCACAACCTCGGTCGCGGCGGCCACGAGGGCCGGCTTGTGGCGGGCCTTGAGCCGCGCCAGCACCCGCTCTACGGTGGACGTCCACACGCCGATGGCGCCCATGGCGACGGCGCCGAGGATGCCGCCGACGATCGTCGTTACGGCATCGAGCGTCGGACCGTCGAGCGCGGCGACGGACCAGCCGTGCGACACCAGGAGGCCGCACAGGTAGGTGACGAGGTAGCGGAGGATGATCGTGGCGGCGGTGCTCATCGGTCAGGCCCTCGACTTCGGCGCGAACGCCGCCTTGATGCTCTGCCAGAGCGACGGCTTAGCGGCCGGCGGCAGAAGGTGTGGGGGAGCCGTGGGGCGCACGAGGACGGCGGGTGCGGGCTTCGGCAGAGTGGCGGTGGCGAGCGTCAGCGCCGACAGTGCGCCGATGATCGCAGCGAGGGTCTTCGGTCCGACCTCCCCATCCACCGTCAGGCCGGCTTTCAACTGAAAGGCTCGGACCGCCTCATCGGTAGCGGGACCGAAATCGCCATCAACGGGGCCGGCGTAGAACCCGAGGGTCGTGAGCTTGCGCTGCAGGTCCGGTACGTCGGACGTCGGAGCAGCGGAGTGGGTCGCCATGGGAGCGGGGTCTTTCGGGGTGTAGGACGCCGACGAGGATGCGAGGTTGATCGCGGTCGCGATGCCGTTGAAGACGGTCGCGCCGGGGATGAGCGGCAAGGCGGGACAGGCATCTGGAGTGAGGAACTGTGCACGCTCCGCTCTGCGCCGCCCCATCAGCTCCGTGGGGTGGGCCCACATCAGGAAAGCGTCGGCGGCACCCGGCATGTCGCCGTTGGCGATCTTGCGGGCCACGGTGGACTTCGCGAAGCCGGCCGCACCGATGTTGAAGGCGAGCGACACAGAGGCGTTGAAGGCGTTCTGCGACAGGCCCCCTGAAGGATCAGTCTCGTTGACGACCTTTTCCATGGGCGCCAAGTCGGCCGAGAGCAGCGCGTCGCACTGCGCCATCGAGATCGTCATGCCCAACGTGGCGATGGGCGGCGTGGCGTCGTAGTGGCCGCACCCCACCGTGGGCTTGCCGACGCTGTCGCGGTACGCGACGAGGCGGACGCCCTCGCGCTGCATGATCGCGGCACGTCCGGCCGCGTCGACCTTCTTCGCCATCGCTCAGAACTCCACGTCGCGCGGCTTGAAAGCGTCCATGGCTTCCTCCGGGGTCAGGGTACGTTCGGCGTGGACGCGGCGGACCCTGAGGTGCAGCCGGTCGAGATAGGCGTCGATGGCGCGGCGGAGGCCTTCGGGATCGAGGTCCGGTGCCGCCTCGTGGGCGGCGAAGAACGCGTCGGCGTCGAGATCGTCAGGCATGTTCGCCTCTCGGTTCGATGGGTTCGGGGACGCGCGGCCACGCCAGGACGACCCCGCCCTC
>CAXSEO010000152.1:0-6303 GCA_964235525.1 uncultured Sphingomonas sp.
ATCGGCGCACATGTTACGATAGTAGGTCATAGCTACGGCGGTGACACGGCATTCTGGGCGATAAGACTGGGACGTAGAGCGAATGTATTGATCAGCATTGATCCGGTCGGCCGCCTTCGTGCATCTTGGGCTGAGATACGAGGCAGCGCGGATGTCTGGCTGAACGTTCGCGCTGAACCAACCGACGACCGTCGAACGTCTGACGACTCCATCGCGGCAATTGGCGGTAAATACCCACGTCCACCTAACCCAGGACAAGCAAGCGCGCCAGACTACTCGCTCGTGGTGAACACCACGCATGAAAGATTCAGGGATATGATGCGCGCAAGTAGCCGGGGGGTTAGTGGCGACTCATTGTTGGGGGGTAATCGTGCCGCGTAACGTGACGCGACGCCGTTGGTGGCCATACCTCCTGCTGCTTGGGTTTGCCATCATCGCGTTAGTCGCTTGGATGATGCCGATCCGTTACGTCAGCGGCATTCGCGTGGAGAACGCGCGGTTGCTGCAAGCCGGCGAAGGCGACGGATCAACCAAACCCTCCGACCTTACCACCGTACGCCGAATAGCAATCACATTCTCTACGCCAAGTGACTTATCGGTCGTCCGCCAGAACGCAGGTTTTGGCATCATACGCGCTACGCTGTCCGCCTGTGATGACCGAAGCGCGGCAACTAGCGAAGTGGTTGCTCAACGCGACGGCTACGCTGCCGATTACGGCCGTGTGCGAGCCCTTCCCGAAACTGGCGTGAAGCATGATCGCTATCGCTATCGCGCCATTTTCGACGACCGACTGACCAAGCTGGTCAACCATAAGTTCCGAGATCAACCGGCGGTCGGAAGCCCGGGTGGCTTATGCTTCTCCTTAGGAGGAGGCAGCATGTGGTTCGGATTTTTGTGGTCCAATCACGTCAGGCTTCATTTTTGACTTAGGTTGCACATCGCCGCTTCGAGCCGCCCCGGCGGAACGCCCCACCTCCCCCACACATTCCCCATCCATGAACCAGCACGATACCCCCATCCTCGACGCGCTCGCCGCCGTGGAGAAGCACCCCGCGATCGGGTTCGGGGCACCCGGGCATCATCAGGGGCTTGCCATCCCGCGCGGAGCGAAGCGCCTCCTCGGCGCGCAGGCGTTCAAGGCGGATGCGTATACGCCCAAGGGACTCGATGACCGGACGGAGAGCCTCCACGCCGTCCAGCGCGCGCATGAGATCGCGGCAGCGGCGTGGGGCGCGGACATCGCGCGGTTCGTCACCGGCGGGTCGAGCCAGAGCCTCCGCACCGCGCTCGCCGCCGTCGCCCGGCCTGACGACACGGTGGTGCTGCCGAGCACCGCGCACAAGGCGGAGTTCGCCCACTGCCTGACCGCCGGGCTCAACCCGGTCGTCGCGCCGGTGCTGGTCGACGCGGAATGGAATCTCGAGCACGGCGTCCCCGTCGCGACGCTCGAGCGCACGCTTGCCGCGCACCCGGACGCGAAGGCGGTGGTGGTGGTCAGCCCGAGCTATCATGGCGTCACCTGCGACATCGCGGGGCTAGCGGCGGCCGCGCACGCGCGCCGCATCCCGCTGATCGTCGACGCGGCGTGGGGCGGCGCGTTCGGCTTCTCGCCCCGGCTGCCCGCCAACCCGCTGTCGCTCGGCGCGGATGTGATGGTGTGCAGCCTGCACAAGACGCTGGGCGCGCTGGCGCAAGGTTCGATCCTGCTCGCGCGCGGGGACCTCGTCGATCAGGAGCGCGTCGCGCTCGCGTTCGAGCTGTTCGAAACGACCAGCCCGTCGGTGCCCCTCCTCGCCAGCCTCGACGCGACCCGCCGCGACCACGCCACCAATGGCGCGAAACTGTGGGGTGACGTGCTCGACCGCGCGGGCGAGCTGCGCGAAGAGGTGGCGGCGATCCCCGGATTGCGCGTGTGGGGGCGGGAGCGGCTCGACGGCGACGGCGCGTTCGATCTCGACGAGAGCAAGGTGACGATCGACATCGCCCGGCTCGGCGTCGCGGGCTATGCCTGCGACGACTGGCTGTACCAGCACCACCACATCAACATGGGGCTGTCGGACGCGCACCACCTGCTCGCGATCGTCGGACTGGGCACGTCGCGAGCGAACGTCCGCCACCTCGCCGCCGCGCTCCGCGATCTGGTCGACACGATCAAGCGCGATCCCGGCGCGATCCCGGCCGCGCCGCAGGCGATGCAGCGCGCGGGGTCGCTCGGGTTCGAGATGGCGATGCCTGGGCCGGACGCGTTCTTCGCGAAGGCCGAGAAGGTTCGCTACGAAGATGCGGAAGGCCGCATCGCCGCCGAGATCATCGCCCCCGCCCCGCCCGGCATCCCGCGCCTCATTCCCGGCCAGCGCATCAGCGCCGCGCACGTTCGCTACCTCGTCGCGCACCGGGATGCGGGGATGTTCGTGCTCGACCCGTCGGACCCGTCGCAGCATCGCGTCCGCGTCGTCGCGCGCTAGGGTGTCACCTGTTCCCCGGCGGAGGCCGGGGTTCAGCTAGCGCAGCTTGGTGGAGGACTATTCTTTGCCCACTACGGTCATCGTGACTGGACCCTGGCCTTCGCCGGAAACTGCCTTCCTCGAGTGGATTAGGCCCTAGACGAAGCCGAGGTTCCACGTCGACGCATTGTAGTTGCCGATGTTGGGCAGCACGGTCGTCATGTCGCTCGTGCCGACGCCGAACCAGCTCGCCAGTGTCGAGGCATATTGGTCCACCGACACGGTCGGCACCAGCCGCCCGGAGCCGACATCGTCGGCGGTGTTGCTGCCGATCGCGGGCGGCGTGCCGTACAATCGCTGCCCGCGCACCGCGCCGCCCATCACGAAGTGCATCGATCCCCAGCCGTGGTCCGAGCCGTCACTGTTCGACGTCAGCGTCCGGCCGAAGTCGGACGCGGTGAAGCTCGTCACCTTGTCGGCGACGCCGAGCTGCGCGGTGGTGTCGTAGAACGCGCGCAGCGCGTCGGCGACCAACCCGATCTGCTTGGGGTGCGCGGCGGCGAGCCCATCGTGCATGTCGAACCCGCCGAGCGAAACGAAGAACACCTGGCGCTTGGCCCCCAGATCGCCCGACACCGAGATCATTCGCGCGACGATCTTGAGCTGGTCGGCCAGCGGATTGGGAGTCGGAAACAGCCCGAAGTTCGCGGCCGGCGCGCTGTTCAACGCTCCCGCGACCTGCGCATAGGTGTCGAGCGCGCGCTTGCTCGTGCGCGCGTGTTCGTCGGCGATCAGGTGGCCGGTCGCGCCGGTCATCAGCGACTTGAGCGTGCTGACCGCCGTGGACGATGTGTAGAGCGTGCTCGCATTGCCCAGCAGCGCAACCGGGCCGCCGCTGCCGATCGTATATTGCACCGCCGCCTTGCCGGTCAGGTACACCGCGTTGCCGCTCGCGTTGATGCAGGTCAGCGTCGACGAGCCGTTGCCGCTCTCGAACAGGTCGCCGATCCGCCCTCCCCAACCTGAGGTCGCGCCCTCCGGATTGCTCGCCTGGAAATAGCTTTGCTGGTCGTTGTGGCTGAACAGCTTGGGCGGCAGCTTGACCGCGCTGGCCTGATATTGCGCCTTGGTGGTCGGCTGCACCAGCGTGCCGAGGTTCATCACCACCGCCATCTTGCCGGTGTTGAACAACGGCATCAGCGAACTCATCGTCGGCGCGAGCGCATATTGCCGCCCGCCCGCCAGCGCGGTTTGCGGCGTCAACGCGGTCGCGGCCAGCGAATCCCGCGACAGCGCGAGGTTGGAGCGCGCGGCCTGGTACAGATTATAGCTCGCCTGGTCATAGGGCGGCAGCGTGTTGGCGTAATCGTTGCCGCCGTACAGGAACACGCACACCAGCGCCTTGTAGTCGCTCGCGGTCGCCGCCGCCGCTTCGCCGATCGCGGCGAGGCTGGAGACGAACGGGGTCGCGACCCCCGCGAGCCCGAGCGCGGCGGTGCGCTTGAGGAACGCGCGGCGGGACTGTTCGGTCTGCATCGGCGTGCCCCTATTTGAGCGTCAGGTAATCGGGCGAGGCGAGCGACAGCAGGATCGCGACGCCGACGCGGTCGATCGGGCCGTTGCTTGCGGTCGCCGAGATGCTGTCCACCGCCGCGCGGATCGCGGTCACCGTGCCCGCGCTCAGCTGCCCGGCGGCGAGCACGAGATTGACCTGGTCGACCAGCGCGGCGCTGCCCGACGCCGTGGTCAGGATGTCGGTATAGTCCGCCTTGACGTCGCCGATGCCGTTGCCGATCGCCGCCTGCATATAGTTGACGTACGCGACCACCGACTGCTCGTTGGTGATCTGCAGCTCGGGTGCGACCAGCCCGGCGGTGCCGAGCGGGCTGTTGGGCGGGACGTAGCCGGGGCGGAAGAAGTTGAAGACGGTCTGGCTGCGGCCGGGTGACTGGCCGAGCCTCGCCGACTGGCTGCTGGTGTCGCCGATCGCCCAGGCGTTCGATGGCGAGGACGCTCCGAACGCGCGCGCCCAGCCAGTCAGCCGCGTCACCGGCTCGCGCAGCTTGCCCGCCGTGGTGCTGGTCAGCGCGGCGTCGCTCCGCGCCTCGGTGTCGAGCAGGATCGCGCGGAGCACCGCTTGCATATCGCCGCGCACGCCCTTGCCATTGTCCGCGAACGCGGCCGCCACGCGCCCGACATAGGCGGCGGACGGGTTGCTGGTGACCAGCCGCTGGATCAGCTGCTTCGAGACGAACGGCGCGATGTTCGGATGCGCGAAGATCGTGTCGAGCGCGGTCTTGATCGCCGCCGTCCCGCCGCCGCTCACGGTGGTGCCGAGGAAGGTCGACGATCCCGTCTCGTTGAGCGAGCCGCTCATCGTCAGCGGCACCCGATAGCGGTCGGGCGTGGTCGAGTCAGAGGACGCGATCGTCAGCCCGGTGAAGACCCGCGCGAGCCCGGACACGTCCGCTTGCGTGTAGGTCTCGACCGGCGCGCCGTTCGCGGTCACGGTCGTGCCGTCCGCGTTGAGCTTGTAGAGTCCGAGGGTGAACAGCTGCATCAGCTCGCGCGCATAGTTCTCGTCGGGTTCCGCGCCCGTCGCCGTGTTCGCCTTGCGATTGTTGAGGAACGTCAGGAACGACGCCATTCCGGCATTGTAGGTGATCGCGTCGAGGATCGTGCGATAGTTGCCGAATGCATTGTCCATCAGCACGTCGAGATAGGCGGCAGCCGCGAACTGCTTCCAGTTGAGGGCGATGCCGTCGATGCCGACCACCAGCATGTCGAGCAGGGCGAAACCAACCCGCTGGCGAAGCTGGTCGGGCTCGGCGATCAGTTGTCGCCAGACGGTCGCGTCATAGCCGGTCTCCCCGTTGACGTTCGCGGCGACATCGTACCCGTTCGCGACCAGCCAATCCCAATGCGAGGTTGCGCGCGGCATCGCGAACTGGGCGGTCAGCCAGCCGTCGAACCCCTGCGAGACGACATCGTTGATCGCGGTCTTGGTCGCGCCCATCGTGGTCTGCGCGAGGAAGCGGCTCGCCTGCGTGGTGGTCAGCGCCGCCGCGACCACCGCCAGCGGCGCGCTCGCGGTCGGTGGCGGCGCAGTCGTCCCATCGCCGCCTCCACAGGCGGCGAGCGCGAGCGTCGGGAGCAGCGCCGCCGCGACGCCGACCGGACCTGCCACGCCGCTGTCGTCCTTATCCGGCGCGAACGCCGCTTCTCCCGCGTCGAGCACGCGACCTCTCCCCGCGCGACCCCCCGCCGCATCGCGTTAAGTCTCCTAAACCATTGTGAAGAACGAGTTACATTTCGCGACAATGCGGTGAGCGGTGACGGCAGTCGGCCAAGTCGCATCGGATAAAGGTTTTTCCTGCGCGCCGTCGGCGGATAAAGATCACCGATGATCTTCTCCATCGAAGCCGCGCGCGACCGTTTTCCCGCGCTGGCGATCACCGATAACGGCCAGCCCCGCACCTATTTCGATGCGCCTGGCGGTACTCAGGTATGCGCGGGCGCGATCGAGGCGATGGCGGCGCACCTGGCGGGAGGGACGGCGAACAGCGGCGGCGCGTTCGCCACGTCGGTGGCCGTCGATGCGCTGTCCTCTGAGGCACACCGCGCGATGGCGGACCTGCTCGGCGCGGAGCCGGAAGAGATCGCGTTCGGCCCCAACATGACCAGCCTGACGCTAGCGGTGTCGCGCGCGCTCGCCCGCGAGTGGCGGGAGGGCGACGAGGTAGTGGTGACCCGGCTCGACCACGACGCCAACGTCGCGCCCTGGCTGCTCGCGGCGGAGGACCGGGGCGTGACCGTGCGCTGGTTCCCGTTCGACACGAGCACCGGCAGGCTCCGTCTC
>CAXSEO010000153.1:0-6235 GCA_964235525.1 uncultured Sphingomonas sp.
CCACCGCGCGCAGCGACATCAGGATGCGCAAGCTACCCTCGGGCATCCCGGTCTGGTCGAAATGCGGCACCGCGCTCGGGTTCATCAGCGCGGCGGCGGCGTAGCTGTATTCGTGGCAGAAATACGCGCCGATCAGCTGGCGCTTCTCATCGCCGATCGACGCGCCGTCGAGGTGCATCATGTCCTCGATCTGGTCATAGCGGGTCATGAACACGCGCCGGGTCTGCCAGTGCCGCGCCTCGAAATCGCGCAGCACCACCTCCAGCTGGTCGCGCGCCTCGCCGGGCGACATCGCCAGCACCTCGTTGACCAGCCGCTCGGTACGGCTCTGCCCGCCCGCGCCGCCGCTCCAGGCGAGGTGAAATGGCCGCACCACCACCCGCGAGGGGTCGGCGTGCAGCCGCAACTCGTGATCGAACAAGTTCACGTCGGTGTCGTCCCGCCCGCCTGCCACGCTACGCGCGCCAGCGCGAGGCGGTGGACCTCACGCGACGGCGCTGGTCGCTCCTGCCACGCCCGTCACCTCGCGCGAAAGGGTAGAAATCGCGCAAGACGCCATTTGCAGCGCCAAAATCGACTCGGCCCCCTGATTGCGGTTGAGCCCGGTCGGCATCAGCCCGTCGAAACACCCGCCATCAGCCTTGCTCGCGAGCGGCAGATCGAGGTCGTTCGAGCCGAGATACCAGTCGTAAGCCTTCATCGCCTCGCGCTCCCAGCGCGCGTCGCCGGTCGCTTCCCAAGCGGCGACACACGCATCGATGGTCGCCTGCGC
Source organism: uncultured Sphingomonas sp. (assembly GCA_964235525.1). GTDB lineage: Bacteria > Pseudomonadota > Alphaproteobacteria > Sphingomonadales > Sphingomonadaceae > Sphingomonas. The sequence continues at coordinate 773 of CAXSEO010000153.1, forward strand.
CTCCAGCGGCTGCTGGTCGAACGGCAGCGGGTCCTCGTACGGACGCCCGAAGCTCTCGGTGCCGATCGCGCGGAACCGGCCTTCGGGGCTGGTCTGCATCCCGACGATCCAGTCGAGCGTGTCGAGCCCGCACCGGAGCAGGTCGGCACGCCCGAGCGCCACGCCCGCGCGGATCAGCGCCTGCGGCAGCCGCGCGTTGTCATAGGCGAGCACGATCTCGAACCAGCGCCACTCGGGGCGCCGCGCCTCGGCCAGCAGCGCGAGATGCTCGTCGGGGAAGCGTTGCAGGATCGCACGCGCCAGCTCGTGCCCCGGGCGCGCTTCCAGCATCGCCGCCGCGCCCAGCATCGCGAACGCCTGCGCGCGCGGGCTGCCAAGGTCGAAGGCAAGGCTGGCGGCGGTGTCGAACAGCGAGATCGCCCAGTCGCGGTGCTTGGCGAGCCGCGAGTCCCGCGCGGTGACGCCGAGCGCCCACAGCGCGCGGCCGTTCGAGTCTTCCGACCCGACATCCTCGCACCAGGTCCGGTCGAAGCGCATGAAGTTGCGAAACCGTTGCAGGTCCGGGTTCCACGCATATTGGACGAACGACGCGTAGATCGTTGTCCAGCGATCATAATCCTCGTCCGACAGCTCGGGCACCATGTGCATCAGCATCAGCGCGCGGGCATTGTCGTCGATGCAATAACCATGACGACGATCGGGGACCGAGTAGATCGAATGCTGGAGCATTCCCGTCGCGTCGCTCATCCGGATCACGGCGGCGATGTCAGGACGGAGCGGCTGCGCCGGCGTCGCCGGGGTCGCGGGGTGCCTGATAGGGCGCTGCGCGACGACCGCTTCCATCTCCGCCACCGCGCGCTCGGCGATACGCGACCAGATCATCGTGCGGCCGCGCTCATAGGCGCGCTCCGACAGGCGACGACGGTCCCGGTCGGAGCCGAGCAGATGATTGATCTCGCGCGCGAAAACGGCGCTGTCGCCGAAGTCGACCAGCACCCCATGCCCGTCGCCGAGGATCTCGGTCGCGTGGACATAGGGCGTGGATACGACCGGCTTGCCGACGCCGACCGCATAGGACAGCGCTCCGCTCGTGATCTGCGCGGGGTTGTTGTACGGAGTCACGAACAGGTCCGCCGCTCGCAGATACTCCACCAGCTCGTCATGCTCGACGAACGTGTCGAGGAACTCGACATGGTCGGCAACGCCGAGCTCGGCGGTAAGCGCGACGAGCTTGTCGCGATACACCTCGCCCTCATGCGCGAGGAGGTTGGGATGCGTCGCGCCGAGCACGACGTACAGCAGGCGCGGATGCTCGGCGGCGATCGCGGGCAGCGCGCGGATCATCGTCTCGATGCCCTTGCCCGGCGACAGCAGCCCGAAGGTCAGCACCACCTGCCGCCCTTCCCAACCGAAGCGTGGCTTGAACTGGTCGGGGTCGACCAGCGCGCGGTCGGGGACGCCGTGCGGGATCATCACCACCTGGCGCGGGTTGGCACCGTAGACGCGCGCGAGGATCTCGCGCCCCCGCTCGGCCATCACCACCACCTTGGCGGCGCGGCGCAGCAGCCCTTCGAGCACCCGGCGCTCGTCCGCGCTGGGTTTCTCCAGAATGGTGTGGAGCGTGACGATCAGCGGCAAGGAGGTGCGGTCGAGCAGCGCGAGGACGTGCTCGCCGGCCGCGCCGCCATAGATGCCGTATTCGTGCTGCAGCCAGACCAGTTGCGCCCCGCTCGCCTCGATCGCGCGCGCGGCGGAGAGATAGGCGAACAGGTCGTCTTGCGGGATCGAGCGGGTCACCTCGGGCGGGTAGGCGTAGGGTGCCTGGTGGTCGTCCATCGCATAGACGTCGACGCGGAGGTCGGGAAAGCTCGCGCGCAGCGCCGCGTAGGTATCGGTCGTGTAGGTCGCGATGCCGCACTGGCGCGGGAGGAAATTGCCGATCAGGGCGATATGGTCGATCATCACGGCTCCGCCATCCTCCTGCATCTTCACGCTGCTATGTTGCGCGGGGCGACGGATACGCCCCCTGTACGCCCGATGAACGAACATAGGGCAACATGGTTGCTTCCACGCCGCATTGCAACATAAACGGGGCGGCGCGCCGGGTGCCCGGCTCGGCGCGTCAGCCGCGCCCGCGATAGGAGGGCACGCCCTGGTCAGGCAGCCACAGGCCCTCGGGGGGCGCGCCCGACTGCCAGAACACGTCGATCGGCATGCCCCCGCGCGGATACCAATAGCCGCCGATGCGGAGCCATAACGGCTGCATCTCGGCGAAGAGCCGCTCGCCGATGCCGACCGTGCAGTCCTCGTGAAAGGCTTGATGATTGCGGAAGCTGCCGAGGAACAGCTTGAGCGACTTCGACTCGACGATCGTCTCGTCGGGCGCATAGTCGATCACGAGGTGCGCGAAGTCGGGTTGCGCGGTGACCGGGCACAGGCTGGTGAACTCGGGCGCGGTGAAGCGGACGAGGTACGGGCGACCTGGGCGAGGGTTGGACACATAGTCGAGAACCGCCGCCTCCGGACTGGCGGGCGGCGTACTGGTCTGGCCTAGTTGGGTGAGCGGCATGCGCCCCTATCTAGGGCGGCGTGCCCGCGATGAAACCCGCCACGCTCGTGCCGATCCTCGGCGATCAGCTGAGCTTCGCGCTGTCCGCGCTCGACGGCGTCGACCGCGACGACGCGGTGCTGCTGATGATGGAGGTAGCGGAGGAGACGACCTACGTCCGCCACCACCAGCGCAAGATCGCGTTCATCCTGTCCGCAATGCGGCACCACGCCGCCGCGCTGCGGGACGCGGAGTGGACGGTCGATTACCTCATGCTCGACGCCCCCGACAACACCGGCAGCTTCACCGGCGAGATCGCGCGAGCGGTGGCCCGCCACGCGCCCGAGCGGATCGTCACCACCGAGGCGGGTGAGTGGCGGGTGCTGGCGATGCAGCAGGCGTGGGAGACGCTGTTCGGCATCCCCGTCGACCTGCGCCCCGACACCCGCTTCCTGTGCACGCACGCGGAGTTCGACCATTGGGCGGGCGAGGCGGGATCGCTGGTCATGGAGCCGTTCTATCGCCTCATGCGCCGCCGCACCGGATTGTTGATGGCGGACGGCAAGCCCGTCGGCGGGCGGTGGAACTTCGACACCGACAACCGTCAGGCGCTCGCCGAAGCGGATATGTTCATGCCGCGCCCGCTCTCCTTCCTACCCGACGCGGTGACGCTGGAGGTGCTGGCGATGGTGGCGGCGCGCTTCGCCGACCACCCGGGCGTGCTCGACGGCTTCGACTATGCGGTCACGGCGGCCGACGCTGAGCGGCAGGCGGCGTATTTCTTCCGGCATGCCCTGCCCAAGTTCGGCGATTACCAGGACGCGATGCTGACCGGCGAGCGGTTCCTGTGGCATTCGATCCTGTCACCTTACCTTAACGCGGGGCTGCTCGACGCCGCCGACCTGTGCCGCCGCGCGGAGGCGGAGTACGCGGCAGGCCGCGCGCCGCTCAACTCGGTGGAGGGTTATATCCGCCAGCTGATCGGCTGGCGCGAGTACGTCCGCGGCGTCTATTGGCGCGAGGGGCCGGACTACGCGCGCCGCAATTTCTTCGGCAACACCCGCGCGCTGCCCGGCTGGTACTGGACCGGCGAGACCGACATGCACTGCCTCGCCGAGGCGCTCGGCCAGACCGCCGCTACCGCGCACGCACATCACATCCAGCGGCTGATGGTGACGGGCAACTTCGCCGCGCTGATCGGCGCGGACCCGTATCTGGTCCACCTCTGGTATCTGGAGATCTACATCGACGCGTACGAGTGGGTGGAGCTCGTCAACACGCTCGGGCTGAGCCAATATGGCGACGGCGGGATGGTCGCGTCCAAGCCGTACGTCGCCTCGGGCGCGTACATCAACCGCATGAGCGACTATTGCGGGCATTGCCGCTACGACGTGAGCAAGCGTGTGGGCGAGGACGCCTGCCCGTTCAACGCGCTCTACTGGGACTTCCTCGCGCGCAACGAGGCGAAGATCGGCGACAATCCCCGGATGCGGATGCCGTACAATAACTGGAGGCGCTGGGGCGAACAGGCGAAGGCGGAGACCCGCGCGCAGGCGGCGGCGTTCCTGGCGAAGCTGGACGCGGAACCGAAAGGGTATTGAGCTTCAGTCATTGCCGAACGTGTCCACCACGGTCTCGATCGGGAGGAACAAGGTCCGGCTGTCCGTCGGATATTTGATGAACTCGGCGCAAGCGAGATAGAAGCGCTGCGCGCTTTCGCTCTTGGCCTGCACCAGCACGGCGCTGATGCCGATCGTGCGCGAGGCGACCGCGATCCGGCGAAGCGCGTCGCTCAGCAGGTCGGCCCCAAGCCCCCGCCCGGCATATCCGCGAGCCACCGCGAGCCGGCCGATGACGGACACCGGGATCGTGTCGGGCGCATTGCGGCGCAGCTTGCCGGGCGCGTCGACCCGCTCCACCGCGCCCGCGGCGATGCTGACGAACGCGACGACGATCGCGTCCTCGCACACGACACAGGTCCGCGCGAAGTGAGTTTCGTTAGCGAGCGCGCGGCGCTTCAACCACTTGTCGAGCGCGGGCTCGCCGCAGTCGAAGCCCGTCACGTCATGGTGCGCCGTCAGCGGGACGGGAACAGCAAGGCCCGCCGCTCCCGCGATCCGCTCGCTGCTCACGCCTTCCAGATCGGCATTCGCCGCATCAGCGCGCGCAGCTTCGGTCCAGGCGGCGCGGGCGCATCGAGCGCGCGAGCGAACGCATCGTATCGATCGGGGTCGAGCGCGAACAGGCGCTGATCGAGCAGGACATCGATCGCCCGCCGCCGCGCGGAATTGACCATGAACTCGGTTCGCGTTTCGCCCAACGTCGTCGCTGCGTCGTCGATCAAACGGCGCGTTTCCGCCTCGATCCGCAGATTGATGCTGCGTTTCCTGTCCGGCGCGACGGGCGATGTCGCGTGGCTTTCCGTTCCTATGCGTACCGAGCGCGGCATGGTCGACCTCCGGTGCATGATCATCGGCCTTAAGTGCCGTACGCACAGTGTCAATACATAAGAGGTTATGGCCCGTTCCCTCCCGCTCGCTTCCCCGCTAAGCCCGTCGCGATGCCGCCGCTTGTCACCCCTGAATGGCTCGCCGGACACCTCGCCGAAGTGCGGGTGCTCGACGCGACGTACTTCCTTCCCGAGCACGGGCGCGACGCCGCCGCCGAGTTCGCGGCCGCGCACATCCCGAGCGCGCGGTATCTCGACTTGGCCACGCTTGCCGACCCAGCCGATCCGCTGCCCTCCACGCTGCCCCCACCTGCGTTGTTCGCGCAGCGGCTGGGCGCGCTCGGGGTCGCGGAGACGGAGGTGATCGTCCTCTACGACGACAGCCCGCTCAGGAGCAGCGCGCGGGCGTGGTGGATGCTGCGGCATTTCGGGGCGGAGCGGGTCGCGATCCTCGACGGGAGGATCG
>CAXSEO010000154.1:0-6232 GCA_964235525.1 uncultured Sphingomonas sp.
CGATACGGCGACATCCTGTGCCGGGTTGGCCCCTGACGCGCCGTTCGGCACCGCGGTCGACTGCGCGCGTGCGACGTTTGCGCTCAATGCCAATGCGAACACCCCCGCGGTGCCCATCAAGCGGAACTTCGCCATTGCCCTCTCCCTGTTTCGACCGGGCGCGTGCCAAGCCGCTGGTTGACCCGTTATCGAGCTTATACCGCGACTCGTAGGATTGGACCTACCATTCGTCAAGCAGCGCAAAACCGACGAGATCGGGAGACAGGAGCCATTTCTTCCGAAACGGTGATTGCTAGCCTATTTTCCACCGGCGGTTAGGAGCACCTCTGATAACGATCCTCGCATTTGACAACAATGGTAGGACCAACAATGGCGTGCCACATGAACTTTGACTGGCCAAGTGAGGCCGACCCTCGCCGGATCGAGATCAGGCATTGGTTCGAGCAGTACCCCATGCGGCCTCCCCCGAGCTGTCGGCGCGCGGCTGGATCGCAGCGAACTGGCCGGAGCCCTGGGGCATCGGAGCCGACGCCGAGACGATGATCATGCTAGGGTCAGGACCCATTGAATTCAGCACCGCGATCTGACTCAGGCTCCGTGAGGAGACCGGGACGAGCACCTGTTTTGGCTGACGGACGAGCAGGTGGAGCGCCTGCGGTCGTTCTTTCCCAAGAGCCATGGCAAGTCCCTGAGCTTGGCGAGTACCGCCGCCGCTTCCAGCCCGATGTAACCGCCCCCGATCACGCACACGCGATGGGTGGTCGCCAGTTCGGACGTCATCCGGTCGACGTCCGCGCGACTGCGGACCGAATGAACGCCCGCCGAATCATGTCCCGAGCAGCTGAGCCGGCGCGGGTGGCCACCGGTCGCCCAGATCAGCGCGCCGTAGCCGATCGCTTTGGCCGTCGGCGGCCGTGACGACGCGCGCGGCCGCATCGACCGCGGCGACGTGGCAGCCGGTCAGCAGCGCGATGCCGCGCTCCGCCCAGAAGTCGGCGGGCCGGATCAGCATCCGCTCCCAGCTCCGGTCACCGGACAAATACTGCTTGGACAGCGGCGGGCGCTCATAGGGCAGCTCGGGTTCCTCACCGACCAGCGCGATGGAGCCGTCGAAGCCGCGCTGCCGCAGCGCGATCGCCGCGCTCGCGCCGCCGTGACCCGCGCCGACAATCACCACGTCGAAGGCAGCACCTTTACCGCCTGCCGCCGGTCGCGCCATCGTCAGCGCCCCGACCAGCGCGGCTCGCGCTTTTCGAGAAACGCGCGCGGGCCTTCCCTGGCGTCCTCGCTTCCGAACACCCGTGCGGCGGTCTCTCGCGATCGTCGCCAATAGTCGGCCTCGCTCATCGCCCCGGCTTCGCGCGCGATCGCGACGCTTTCGCGCACGGCCAACGGCGCGTTGCCGGCGATGGCGCGCGCCAGCGCCAACGCCTCGTCGAGCACCGGGCCATTGCCTGACAGCCGGTTGACCATGCCGAGCTGGTACGCGCGCGTCGCGTCGAGCGCGTCACCGGTCGCGATCAGCTCGAGCGCCACGCCACGCGGCAAGGCGCGCTGCAGCCGCAGTGGGCCGCCCGCGCCCGCGAACAGGCCGCGCTTGACCTCGGGCAGCGCGAACCGGGCCTCGGGCGAGGCGACGATCATGTCGCAGGCCAGCACCATCTCGAGCCCGCCGGCGAACGCGGCCCCGCCTACCGCCGCGATCCAGGGCTTTGTTCGCGAGGCCCGGCTCAGCCCGGCGAACCCGCCACGTTGGGTGGAAAGTGACGCCCCGTTGCTTTTCGCAATCTCGCCCAGGTCCGCTCCGGCGCTGAACACCGTCGCGTGCGACGACGCCAGCACCACCGCGCGCACGTCATCATCACCCTCTGAAAGCTCGACTAACGCGTCGAGCCTTTGCGCAACCGCGCCGTTCACCGCGTTGCGCGCGGCTGGCCGGTTAAGCGTGATCAGTCCCACATGGTCGCGCACTTCCCACAAGACCAGTTCGTCGTGAGGGATCACGTCGTCGCTCATGCCGCCCCCTGCAATGCCGTCAGGATCTCGTCACGCTGCCGGGTCGGATCGCCGAGCAGCGCCGCGTTGCAACGCGCGCGCTTGTAGAACAAATGGTTGCTCATTTCCCAGGTGAATCCGATCGCGCCGAACAGCTGGATGTTGCGATAGGTCGCGGCGCGTGCGGTATCGCTGGCGTGAGCTTGCGCGATCGCCGCCGCGATGCCGGCATCCTGTTGTGCAGACTCGAGCGCCCAGGCGGCATATTGCACGCCGACATCGGCCAGCTCGACCTGCCCGGCCACATCCGCCAGCTGGTGCTTGATGACCTGATACTCGCCAATCGGCCGACCGAATGCATGACGCTCCTTGGCATAGCCGACCATGGACTTCAGCGACGCGCGCGCCACAGCCGCGCTTTCGGCGGCAAGCGCGACATACAGCCGGTCGCGCACGGCAGGCCAGGCACGGGTCCAGTCGCCCAATAGCCTGCCGATGGCGCCGTCCAGCGTCACCGTCGCGACGCGGCGGCTGTGGTCGCGCCAGTCCTCGTCGGCGACGGTTACGCCCTCGCCCGTCCCGACCGCGAAGAGCGACACGCCCTCGCCCAGCCGCGCGGCGACCAGCAGCAGGTCCGCCTCCGCCGCGTCGACGCAAAAATAGGCGTTCCCGGTCAGCCGATACGCGCCCGCGGCGGGGTTGCCGGTCACCGCCGCTCCGGAGTCGCAACGCCCGCTCGCGTCGGCAGCGCAGAGCGCCAGGCGGCGACGCCCGGCCGCCACCTCGGGCAGCAACGCCATCTGATCGGCCTCGCCCGCCGTTGCCGCGATCGCCCAGCTGCCGGCCAGCGTTCCCAGCAGGGGCATCGGTGCCAGCGTACGCCCTGTCTCACCCAGCACCAGGACGGTGTCGAGCAGGGTCGTGCCCAACCCGCCATGGCGTTCGTCGATTGCCAGGCCGGCCCAGCCCAGCTCGGCGGCGGCGCGCCACAGCCGCTCGCGATCGACCGCCAGCGGACCGCTACGCGGCTGCAGCAGAGGCGCGAGATCGACCTCGCGATCGAGAAAAGCCGCGGCGGCGGCGCGCATGGCCTCGTTGTCGGCACTCAACGTGAAGTTCATGGCAGCGACTCTCGTCAGGCGGCGCGCGCGGCGCGCGGCGTGAAGGCCGGCGCGGATGCAGCGTTCTCGCGGGGCAATCCGAGCACCCGCTCGGCGACCGCGTTCTTCAGGATCTCCTGCGTGCCGGCACCCAGCGTCGCCGCGGGCGCGAACCAGTAGGCATAGTCCCAGCTGTCGAAGCGGCCATAATGATGGGACGGCAGCGGCAACGCCGAACGGCCGCGGATCATGCCAGCCGGACCGTCCGTACGCTTGGCCAGATCGGACAAGCGCTGGCCATGCGGCGCGGCGATCATCTTCCCGAAGCTGCCTTCCGGTCCCGCCGCGCCCCCATTGAGCTGATTGCTGAGTGCGCGCGCGCTGAGCAGTCGCAGCAGCTCGCCTTCCACATACAACTTGGCCGCTTCGTCGCGAAAGGCGGGGTCGGCAATGGCGCCGGTCGCGATCATGCCCTTGATCAGCTCGCGCGCGGTCGGGCCGCCACCCCAGACGGCACCGGGCTTGGTCATGCTCTGCCGTTCGGTCTGGAGCTGCTCCATGGCGATGCGCCAGCCGTCCCCTTCCCCGCCGATTCGGCGGCGGGCCGGCACACGCACGTTTTCGAGGAAAACCTCGCAATATTCGCTGGCCTCCTCCGTCATGTCGGCGATCGGCTGGATGCGGATGCCGGGGGAGTCCAGGTCGATGACGAACTGCGAGATCCCCTTGTGCTTGGGGACATCGGGGTCGGTGCGCGCCAGGAGCACGCCATAGGTCGATTTGTTGGCGGACGAGGTCCAGATCTTATGACCGTTGACGATATAGTCATCCCCGTCGCGCCGCGCCTGCGTGCGCAGGCTGGCGAGGTCGGACCCTCCAGCGGGCTCGGAAAACAGCATGCACCACCGTGCGGAGCAATCGAGCGCCGACGGCAACAGCTCGGCCCGCTGTGCTTCCGTTCCCCAGCTTAGCAGCGCCTGCCCGCACTGATGGATCGCCACCATGTTGAACGTCAGCGGGTGCGCGATTCCGGCGCGCGCATATTCCTGCTCGATGATCAGCATCAGCTCGGGGTCGGCACCGACGCCCCAGGGTTCCGGCCAGTTTGCGGCGGTCAGGCCGCGCGCGGCGAGCTCGGCATAGGATGCGTTGGGATGCGCATCGAACCAGCGCCTGTACTCTATTCGCCGAGGATCGTCCTCGCCGGGCAGGCTCAAGTCCACAGCAGCTCTCCCATTGGTCCTACCTATCTATTTCCAAACGGCGCGAAAGGTCAAATTACGGGACCAGCACCGCCTTGATGCAATGGCCCGCGGCCTGGTCGGCGATGGCCTGATTGGCGTCTGCCATGGGATAGGTCTGGACGAGGCGATCGAGCGGGAACCGCCCGGCGGCGAACAGGTCCACCAGCTCGGGGCTGAACGGGGCGGGGTCGCTGTCGCCGTCGCGGATGCCGCGCACCGCCAGCCCGCGACCCGTAGTGTCGAGCAACGGCAGCGGGAGCGTGGCGCGTGGGTCGGCGGGCACCCCGACCAGCCCCAGCGTGCCCCGGCGACCGAGCGCAGCAAGCGTCGCGCTAATAACATCGAGGCGTGCCGTGGTGTCCAGCGCGAAGGCGACACCGTCGGGCAGGATTGCGCGAACCGCGGTGGCGAGGTCGTTCGCGCCGGGATCAATGACGTGCGTTGCACCCAGTTCGAGCGCCAAAGCGCGCCGCGCCGCGAACGGCTCGCTAAGAATGATGGTGGCGCACGCACAAACCGCGGCCGCCATCACCGCCGCCAGCCCGACCGGCCCGCCGCCCAAGACTAGAATCGTCGACCCCACCGGCACGTCAAGCGAGCGCAACACGGCACCCGCGCCCGTTTGCAGACCGCAGCCCAGTGGACCCAGCAGCGCCAGCGGCGCATCCGGGGCGACGCGGATCGCGTTGCGCTCGCTGGCGAGCGCATGGGTGGCGAAGCTAGACTGGCCGAAAAAGCCACCGCCGATCGGGCCCGCCGCGTCGCGCAGCGCATCGCTGGCCCCTCCGCGTTGCCCCGCGAAGTTGAGCGCGCCGAAGCTGGCGCAATAGGCGGGCTGGTCGTGCGAACACTGCCCGCAGACGCCGCACGACATAAAGGTGAGCACCACCGCATCGCCTGGGCGCAAGGCGACGACGTCTGCGCCGACCGCCTCGACGATCCCGGCACCCTCGTGCCCCAGCACGACGGGAAAGGAGACGGGCAATTGCCCGTGCATGGCCGCGACATCCGTATGGCACAGCCCGGTACCAGCGATGCGCACGAGCACTTCGTCGCCGACCGGCGCGGCGAGGCTGACTCGCTGATACACCAGCGGCGCGCCGATTTCGCGCGCAACAGCCGCCATCGCTCTTGTTGCTGCTGCCACCACCACTACCCTCTCCGACCGCTCGCTTGAGCCGAGCCTCCGGCCCGATTGACTAATGGTCAGTCCAATGTTACTCAACGTCAATGCGCGGGCTCGCAAGAGGCCTGGACACATGATTAAAGCGCGGCAAAACCGCCGCTCAGGGGAGGATGGAGATGGCGACAAGTTCACATGTTCTGGGTGCGTCGATGCTGATTTTGGCGTCGGCCGTCGCGGCACCCGCGGTCGTACAGACCGCTCCGCCGGGCGGTGCCGCCGCGGACTCCGCGCCGCAAAGCCTCGACAATCCAGCGTCATCGACGACTGACGATGCGGCCGCCTCGCGCACCCGAATGGTCGGGCAACATCAACGCGGACTATGCTGGCCAGCTCAATGCCGACATACGATATCACCTGAACGCGGGCGCAACCTATTCGGGCATGTACGAAACTCTGTCGGAAGTCATCCGGCGCGCGGCAGAAAGCCTTTGCGCTTGATGACGCCGGCATCGCGTTCGGTCCGACCGACGAGAGCTGAGAGATCGCGTTCATTGGGCGCGACCTGTTCAACCGATCTTATGCGTCAGGCGGGGCCCAGGTGCTCGTGACCGGCAGCGCGACGGTGCCCTCGGACGTGTTCACCATGATAAATCACGGACGCGAGCTGACCGTCCGTGTCACCGTCCACCCCTTCCGCTAGGCCGATGGTGCCGACGATCATCCTGCTCGCGGGCGCGTGGCACGGCAATTGGTGCTGGGAGCGTGTG
>CAXSEO010000155.1:0-6222 GCA_964235525.1 uncultured Sphingomonas sp.
GCGAACGCACATGGGTCAGCAATACGCTAGGAGCGACGTGAAAAATTTCCTCAATCGACTAGCCACGTCGAACAAGCCATACGGGCCAACTCGCCCACCCGGATCTCGCGCAGGTCGGCCGCCACGGCGGCCGCCCGCAAGATCAGGCCAAAGGTCGCGTTCAAGTCGGGCGTACGGTCGAACTTATAGCCGATCTTTGTGCCGAACCCCCTCATCGCAAGGCAGACCCGCCGCTCACCCATCCGCGGATTCTCCGTTCCGGTCGGGACCCAGCCCGAACAGAGCTTCGATCCTGCTGGCACCGGCCGTTCCGGCTACGCGGGAGGCGACTTGCACGGCCTGCGCGTACATGGAGTCGACCTCCCTAGGCGACCGCACAAGCGAAAACGCCTCTGCGTACCTGGCCTCGGCTTGGTCCAGATTGCCCAAGACAAGCTGTGCCTCGCCCTGCGTCGCTAAATTCCAGTGAGTCCCCGGAGCCCGCTCACAATGCGTCAACGCTAGCCTGGCCATGTTCTCCGCCTCTGCGGTCGCGCCGACACCGTTGCCAGCCGCGAGGGCGAGAAACGCTAGGTTTATCGCATGATAATAGGCCTGGGCATCGTTGTCCGCCTCCTGCGCCCGTTCCAGCCCGCGGCGATACAGGTTCCGCGCCTCGGTCAAATCCGCCGCCCTCCGCTGAACCAGCCAGCGACGCTTCAGTCTGCCCGCGAGCACGCCCATTGCGTCGGTCTCGTCGATGCCGGCTCCGCGATGGTGCCGGAGCAGCTCCAGCGCCTCGGCCCCCCTGCCGAGGCCTTCCAGCGCGAGAGCGAGCGAGTCGAGTGCGGCGGAGTCGATCTCGGCAGCGAGGGGAAGCAGCACATCGACGGCTGCCCTAAAATCTCCGAGCTCCACGGCAACGCGAGCGCCATCGACCGCGCCCCTAAGTGCAGGCGAAGCGGCCAGCGCTCCAACCAGCAGGCCCACGCTCCGATGGTCACGATCCTCTGGCTTGACGATCTGGAGATGGTTGCCCGGAACCACCGCCCGGGACTCGTCGGCGAACGGCTCTAGGGACGAAGAGGCGGGCACGAACTCGTCCCGGTCGCCTGCGACCACAAGGAGACGGAACGGCGGGCGCGACCCGAACCGAGCGTCCCAGTCCCGTCGAAGGGTGCGGATGAACCGGCTGCCGGCGGCCATGTCGCGCAACTGCCGCTTGGCGAGCGTGACCGGGAAGGCCTTTCCCAACCCGGCGCTCGGAGTGCCAAAGAGAGCGAGATGGCTTGTGCGCGATGCAAGCGTCGCGTCGTCGACGAGCGCCCGCTGCGCCACCAGGCCGCCCATGCTGTGGGCGACTAGGGCGATGGACCGGTATCCGTCCAACGGCCGGACCGAGAGCGCCGTGCGCAGGCCTAGTGCCAGGAGCGGGATGCCTGGATCCGCCGACCAGAGATCCGGCACGTCGACGCGCAGCCCGGTCGGATACCCGATGGATAGGACGTCCCAAGACCGCAGCGTGGTTTCTTCGAGCAGCTGGTCGGCGAAGCTGCCCCAAGTTAACGCCGCGTCGCCCGAGAACCCGTGAAGGAAGACGATCGCCGCATCCGCGCCGGAGGAGCGGTGCTCGACGAGCACAGGCGGCAGCGCGCGACCGTCAGCGCGCCCAGCTGGCCGGAGCAGCGCCGCGAACCTGTTCAGGAGCGGGCGCACGTCCAGACCGTCGCTACGCGCATCCCAGCCTGATCGGCGGCCGCTGCGAAGTCGGCCGTGGCGTCCCCATTTGCGCGCGGACGTCCCTCCCAAACTCTCACCGCGATGGCAGTGTCGGCACCTGCAATCCTTGCTGCCTCCTCAACTACCCGTCTGGTCGCCGCCGCGTAGGCGGCCTCCTCCCCGACGGCACCGTTGAGCACGAGCAAGCCACCCTGTCTGGCAGCGGCGTCGACCGCCCTGTCGTATAGGCCGCCCCAGTCTCCCGGTCGATCTATCACCGAACTCGCGCGAAAGTCGTCGACGCCGAAGGGCAGCACCAATCTCAGCGCCGCCCCGCGCTGCAGAGCTGCCTGCACTGCGAGCAGGTCCGCTCCGCACGCTGCAGAGCAGACAAGCGTTCCAATCCCCTCCGAATGGAACAGCGCCTCAAGGTTCGACGCGACGCGACGCACGGCAGCGAGCGGAAACCGCTCGTCGGGCGACCCGTCCTCGTCGATGCGCCTGCCCGCGACGGCGATCACGGCAGCCCCGCCCGAAGCCCCCGCCAGGCCCATTAGTATCCGATCTTAGCCGACTTGAGCGCCTCCACGAGGCGGTCGCGCTCGAAGCTGGTGGCCCACGCCGTGCCGACGTTCAGAAGTCCCGCAGGGGTCGTATTTGACTTGGCCAGCTTAACAGCCGCGAGCTTCAGCTTAACGTCTTCCTGCTTGGCCCTGTCAATCTCCCAAGTCATCCATTTGCTCTCGTGGCTCTTGGCCCCAACCAGGACAAGCAGGTGGGTAGCGCTCTTCATCTTGGTCGTCAGCGCCGACTTGATCGTGGCGGCATCGCTGCTGTTGATCGCCACGTCCGGTCCACGGCTGTCAAACTCGAAGTTGAAGCTGTCGTTAGCGTCCCAAGCCTGCAGCAGGCGCTTGTAGTGCGCATCCTCGGAGTGGTCGTAGCTAACGAACACCTTTGTCTTCGCCATTCTGAGCTCCCAACCTTTGCGAACCCGGGTGATAACAGAATCGGGACCGATACTCCATGAATGTATCGATGTCCGAACGCTGTGAACAGCTGGAAGATCAACAAGAGGACTAAGCGTTTCGAGCCGAACCGGACAGAGCCCCGGTCCCGATCCGCTGGCTTCGTGCGCGCTGGTCGCGTCAGCGCACGTTGGCCCGAGGAATCACGTGGCCCTCCTGGCACGTCGACGAAACGGCGCGCGTCGCGACCGTAGCATACGAAGGAAGGTCCGTTTACGGTCGAGCATCGCCCGAAAGCTGACCGGCCGCTATCCATCAGAATGCAGCTCGTCCGCTTCTCACGAATCCGCATACTCATAGGCGCGCGCCTGATTGAGGCGAAACAGGCGGCCAAGGATCTCGTCGTCGGTAAGCGCGCCCGCGCGGTGGTCGTCGCCCCAGCCGTAGGCATCGGCCACCGCCGCATCGAGCGCGGCGTGGGCGTTGGCGAGCCATTGCGGACGCGCGTTGTAAAGGTTGGTGAGGGTTCGCTTCTTCAGGTCGGTCGCCGCTTCCGCGTTGCGGGGTAGCAGGCGGTCGGGATAGCCGGGCACGACCTCGGACGCGCGGACGACGAGGTCGGCGGGGTTGAGCCAGTTCTCGCGTAGTTCGTTTAGCCGCGCTGCGGCGGCACTGATCGCCTGGGCGGCCGGTAAGTCAGCGTAAGCCGCAGCCGGTATGTTGGGGGTCAGTCCTTCCGGAAAGGGGAAGGTCAAGAAGCAGGTGCCGATCGTATAACGGGGGTCGTTCCCTACCCCATGCCAAGAACCCACTGCGGTTGCCCAAGCTGCGTGGATACCACTTTGAAGAATACCGAAGGTTGTATTGTCGCTCCGGGCGAAGACTTGGAGCTTGTGGTCGGGGATAATCGGCATGGTCAGCCATGCGAAAATCCGATGTTTCGCGACTTCTGGCGTTACCAATACGCGAGGCAAACCTCCCACCGCGCGCCACATGCCGGGCCGCGGCTCGACATGCCGCCACCAATTGCGCGCATACATCTCGCGGCGGTTCTCGACCCGCTCCGGCCGGACATGCTCGGCGATGTACGCGAACGGCATTTCGTATAGCGCCGCTTCCTTCTCGGTCATCGTCCAGCCGAAGTCGACGACCCATTTGTCCGACGGCCGCCGCGTCACGTCCATGCCGTTCACCCAAGGGCGCAACACGTCTGCGTTCGGACGCCCGTTCGGGTTAAGCGGCAGCGCCAGCCATTCGCGCGCGAGCGCGCCAGGCACGTCAAACGCGCCGCCTTTGGTGTCGCCCATGAAGGCGACGCCCGCATTTTCCGGCAGTCGCGCGGCTTTGGTCAAATCGCTCGCCGCGCCGGTCAGGTCGGCGTTGATCCGCTCGACCGGGTGCCCGTCAAGAAGGGGTGCGATCGCCGCTTGGGCTGCGAACGCGAGCAGGGATACGCGTACGGCCGCACCGTCGACCGTCCAGGGCTGGTCGCCCCACGCGGCAAAGAAGCCGCCCGCGTCGGCGACCGGCGCAAGCACGCGCCGGTTCGCCCCGCCGCGCACGGAGTTGGTCGTGACGAGTCCGACTCGCCCGGCACGGGCCGAGACGGTCGCCGTCCAAGCCTTGGCAACCCAGTAGGTGACGAGATCGGCTTCCGGCGGGACCCGATCCGCATAGGCGGTGAATAGCCTGCCGACATAGCCGTCGCCCAGCGCGTCGCGCAGCCGCTTTCCCCCCAGGAATGGCGGGTTGCCAACTACCACGTCCGACTCCGGCCATGCCGCCCGGGTCCCGTTCTCGTCGAGGACCGCGTCCCGGCACTCGATCGTTTCCAGCGGCCGCAGGATCGGGTTCCGTGCCGCGTCGAACCCGTTGCGACGCATCCACTGGATCTCGCCGATCCACACCGACACCCGCGCCAGCTCCGCCGCATACGGGTTGAGCTCGATCCCGAGCACGCATTCCGGGCCGACTCGCGGGAACCCGCGCGCAAGTCCCAGCGCCTCCGCGTCGAGGTTCGCGCGGTGCTCGATGTCCTTGAGCGCGCGCAGCGCGACGTAGAGGAAGTTGCCCGAGCCGCACGCCGGATCGAGCACGCGAAACCGCGCTAGCCGCTCAATGAACGCGCTATGGATGGCTTGCGCCTCGGCGACGGCGCGCTCCGCCCGGCGGCGCTCGATAGGGGTGAGCAACCGATCGGCTGTGCGCTTGGGCGCGCTCTCGACGAGGGCGGTGATCTTAGCCAAGGTGCCACGCCACTCGGCCTCCAACGGCTCGACGATCACGGGCCGCACGATCATCTCGATCTTGGCGCGGTCGGTATAGTGCGCGCCCAGCTGGCTGCGCTTGGCCGGATCGAGCCCGCGCTCGAACAGCGTGCCCAAGATCGATGGATCGATCATGGACCAGTCGCGTCGGGCTGCGCGCAGCAGGTCCTCGATGTCGTCGTCCGTGACTGGGAGGGCGTGGCTGTCGTCGAACAGTCCGCCGTTGAACCAGTCCACCGTCTCGAACCCGACCGCGCCGCCGGTCGCCATCGCGCCGAACAGCATCTCGGCGTTGGAGACGAACGTCTCAAGCTTCGCCCGGCTGCGCTCCAGCATGCGCGTGAACAGATTGTCGGGCAGCAACCCGACATCCTCGGCGAACATGCAGAACACCAGGCGGTTGACGAAATGCGCCACCTGATGCGCCTCGTTGCCCCGCTCGCGCAGACGCTGGGCGAGCCCGGCGAACTCGCGCGCGGTCTCTTCGGTCAGCGCCTGTCTGGTCTTGGCGGGCTTGAACGCCTCGGGAGCGGTGAACGCCTGACGCAATCGATCGCGCGCGGAGGCGTCGACCAAATCCTCCAGCGTCCATTCGTGCACCTCCTGGACCGTGTTGGTCCAGTTGGTGTGGAGCCGGATGCGATCCATGTCGGACACGATCAAAAGCGGCGGGTTCTCCAGCGCGACGCTGTACTGGAGCAGCTGCGCGAACGCGCGGTCGAGGTCCTTGCGCGGTCCCTTATACTCCCACGCGAAGCAGCCGCGCCGCCACACGTCGGCCCAGCCCTCGCCGCCGCCGGTCTTGGTGGCGCCCTTTTCGAACGTGAACCACTCGCCCACCGGGTCGGCGGCGATCGGGTCGGGCACGCCCAGCAACGCGCACAGGTCGTTGAAGTGGCTCTGCGACGCCGTGCGCTCCTTCAGCTCGACGTTGCGCCATTTCCTGATGAACTCGTGGGGGGTCATGCGAGCCTTGAATGGTGACGAGACGCCGACCGCAGCCGGCTTGTCCCGCCCCGGTGGTAGCCGTTCGGGCCCGACGGGCAAATGCGATTTGCCGCGGCGTCTTGTCCCATGACCGGCGGCTTCCCCGAACACCGTCTTGGCGGTGGCCACCTAGTGCGGCTGCGTCGCAGTTGGGCCTGTACGGAAAGAGTTTTCCGGATCCCGGCAACTTGTTTCCAGAGTCGCCCTGATCGGGAGAATCCTACTCGCCCTAACTCACCACTCCGGACCGCGCGTGTTTGGGTCCGCCAAACGGTGCGACCCGAGCAGCGCGTGGTATTGGC
>CAXSEO010000156.1:0-6213 GCA_964235525.1 uncultured Sphingomonas sp.
AAGAGTCAGCAGAAATCGAACAAGGAAGTCCGCAAGCCCAAGGCGGAGAAGGCCCCCAAGCAGAACGCGTCCAACCCGTCGACCAAGGGCAAGCTGCCCGAGGAATCGTCATCGAAGCGTTGATCGCGTCGCCTCAGCCGAGGGCAGGCAAGTGAACGAGCGAAACATCTTCGAGCGCGCGTTCGAGCTCGCGCGCGACGGCCGCTGTCAATCGATGGACGACATCCGCCGCAAGCTGAAGGCGGAGAAGTTCGACGCGGTCGACGGCCACCTCGCGGGTCCCACCATTGCGAAGCAGCTCAAGGCGGCGATCAAGGGCGCGGCGGGCTAGCCCGGCCTACGCCCACCGCTCCTTGAGCGCGAGCATCGCCAGCGCCGCCTTCGCCGCCTCACCGCCCTTGTCCTTGCGCGCGGGGTCGGCGCGCTCCAGCGCCTGCGCTTCGTTCTCGACGGTCAGGATGCCATTGCCGAGCGCGAGGCCGTCCATCGACAGCGCCATCAACCCGCGCGCGCTTTCGCCCGCGACGATCTCGAAATGCCAGGTCTCGCCGCGGATCACCACCCCCAGCGCGACGAACGCGTCGTAGCGCCCCGTCTCCGCCGCGAGCGCCACCGCGCCCGGCACCTCCAGCGCGCCCGGGACCGTTACCGTCTCATGGCGATGCCCCGCCGCCTCGATCGCGGAGCGAGCGCCCGCGAGCAGCAGGTCGTTGAGATGCTCGTAGAAACGCGCCTCGACGATCAGCACGCGCGCCATCAGCCTAGTTCCGGGATCGGGCGCTCGCCGACGATGTTGATGCCCCAGCCCTCCAGCCCGACCAGGTTGCGGTGCGCGGTGGTGAGCAGCACCATGTCGTGGATGCCGAGATCGGACAGGATCTGCGCGCCGACGCCATAGCTGCGCAGGTCGGTCTCCGGTTCGCCCGCGCCAGCGGGAAGCCGGATCAGCGCGCTGGCCGAGCTGGGCCGCAGCAGCACGATCACACCCGCGCCGACCTTGCCGATCTCGTCCATCGCGCGCTGCAGGATGCGCTTGCGCGGACCGGGCTGGCCGAGCACGTCGTCGAGCAGCGACATGGTCTGGACGCGCACGAGCGTCGGTTCGCCCGCGATGACGCGCCCTTTCTGCAGCACCAGCTGCTCGGTTCCGTCGAGCTTGTTACGGTAGACGAGCACCTTCCACTCGCCGCCATGGTCGGAGGTGAAGACGCGCTCGCCCACCAGCTCGACGAAATGGTCGTGGCGGCGGCGATAGGCGATCAGGTCACGGATCGTGCCGATCTTGAGATGATGAAGCTGGGCATAGGCGACGAGGTCGTCGAGCCGCGCCATGCTCCCGTCCTCGTTCATGATCTCGCAGATCACGCCCGACGGGTTGAGGCCCGCCAGCCGTGCGACGTCCACCGCCGCTTCGGTATGTCCCGCGCGCACCAGCACGCCGCCGGGCTGCGCCACCAGCGGAAACACATGGCCGGGGGTAACGATCTCCTCGCGCCCCTTGCCCGCGTCGATCGCCACCGCGATCGTGCGCGCGCGGTCGGCGGCGGAGATGCCGGTCGTCACCCCCTCGCGCGCCTCGATCGAGACGGTGAACGCGGTCTCGTGGCGGGTGCCGTTGCGGCGGCTCATCAGCTCGAGCCCGAGCTGGTCGACCCGCGTCTTGGTCAGCGCGAGGCAGACCAGCCCGCGCCCGTGCCGGGCCATGAAGTTGATCGCGTCGGGCGTCGCCATCTGCGCGGGGATGACGAGGTCGCCCTCGTTCTCGCGGTCCTCGTCGTCGACCAGGATGAACATGCGGCCGTTCTTGGCCTCGTCGATGATCTCCTCGGGCGAGGACAGGAAGCCGTGCCGAAGGCGCGCGAGTTCAACGGGCTGTGCCACGATATGCCTCCATTCGTTGCAGATAGCGCGCGAGCACGTCGATCTCGATGTTGACCGCCTGCCCCGCCTCGAGCGTGCCCAACGTCGTCACCGCCTGGGTATGCGGGATCAGGTTGATCGCGAAATGGGTGCCGTCGTCGCGGTCGGCGACCTCGTTGACGGTCAGCGACACGCCGTCGACCGTCACCGACCCCTTGGGCGCGAGGAACGGCGCGAGGTCGCGAGGGACGCGGAAGGTGAAGCGCTTCGAGTCGCCGTCGGGGGAGACGGCAACCACCTCGGCGACGCCGTCGACATGGCCGGTGACGATATGCCCGCCGAGCTCCTCGCCGAGCTTCATCGCGCGTTCGAGGTTGAGCCGCCTGCCCTCGCTCCACTGTCCCTGCGCGGTGCGCGACACGGTCTCGCCCGACACGTCGACCGCGAACCAGCCTTCTCCCTTGTCGATCACGGTCAGGCACACGCCCGAACAGGCGATCGACGCGCCGAGGTCGACGGTGGCGGTGTCATATGCGGTCTCGATCACCGCGCGCGTGTCGCCGCGCGGCTCGATGCGCCGGATCGCGCCCACGTCGGAGATGATGCCGGTGAACATGGGTCCCTCGCTATGCCCGGACGCGCTCGTAAACCTCGACGCGGTCGCTGCCAAGCGCGCGGGCATCGTGGAGCCGCCAGCGTCCGTGCGCGTCGGCGAGGTGGGCGAGGCCGATATCGCCGAGCGCGGGCAGGCCGCCGCCGATCAGGATCGGCGCTCGATAGAGAAGCAGCCGGTCGACCAGATCGGCGCGGAGAAACGCGGCGGCGGTGAGGGCGCCGCCCTCGACGAGGAGGTGGTCCACACCCATCAGTTCGCGGATGTCGTCCGGCGACCTCACCACCTCGATACCGTCGAGGGTAGCTTGCGTTGCGCTCAGCACCATTCGTCTCAGCCCCCTTCCCTCCAGCCCCGGCAATCGCACGTCGAGCCGTGGCCGGTCCGCCTCCCACGTTCCCCGCCCCACCAGGATCGCCTCGCACCGGCCGCGCTCCAGATGCGCGTGCGCGCGCGCTTCCGCGCCGGTGATCCACCGGCTTTCGCCCGACGTGGTAGCGATGCAGCCGTCGAGCGAAGTGGCGAGCTTGAGCGTGACATGCGGCCGTCCGAGCGCCAGCCGGGTCAGGAACCCCGCCATGCTCCGCCGCGCCTCGTCCGCGCGCACGCCGACGCTGACCTCCACCCCCGCCGCGCGCAGCCGCGCCAGCCCCGCGCCATCCGTGCGCGGGTCGGGATCGCGGAGCGCCGCGACAACGCGCGCCACCCCCGCCTCGATCAGCAGCTCCGCGCAGGCGGGACCGCGCGGCGACTGGTGCGCGCACGGCTCAAGCGTCACGTAGCACGTCGACCCCGCCGCGCGCGCGCCCGCCTCGGCCAGCGCCATCGCTTCGGCATGCGGTCGTCCGCCCGGCTGCGTCCAGCCGCGCCCGACCACCCGGCCATCGCGGACGATCACGCAGCCGACATTGGGATTGGGCGCGGTCCGCCCCCGCCCGCGCTCGCCCAGCGCCAGCGCCGCCCCCATCCAGCGCCCGTGATCGCTCAGAGGCCGTACCGCTTCATCGCGTCGTCGACCTTCTTGAACGACGCGCGGCGCGCGGCCAGTTCGCGGTCGACCTCGGCCTGACGCTTGTCGACGGCCACCTGATCGATCTTCTGTTGCGCGAGGATCTCCGCCTCGCTGCGGTCCGCGCGCCATTGCTTGAAGTAGATGATGTCGGGCTTGTAAACGCGCTCGTAATGCGCGTCGTGCGCGATCTCGAAGATGAAGAACGCGGTCAGCGCCACCGCCAGCGTCGCGAACACCATCTGGTGCGGCTGGCGGCGCGACAGGAACGCGCGCAGGTCGCGATACGCGCGGGTCGGCGACATGAACCGGCGCAGCTGCCATTGGGCGTGGATATAGTCCATGCGGGATGACATAGGATTGCGGAGCTGGCCGGACCAGCCCCGCGGAGGCGCGTCAGCCGTCCTGAAGCACGAAGCGGATCGCCATCGTCCGCCACGCCTCGACGGGGATGCCGTCGCGGGTCGCGGGCTTGAACCGCCATTTGCCGAGCGCCTGCCGCTCGGTCTCGCGGTAGAATGCGTCCGAGTCGGCGCTGCGCCGCTCGACCTGCTTGACGCGCCCGTCGACGCCGATCAGCACCCGCACGACGACGCGGCCCTGATGCTCGGCGCGACGCTCTTCCGCCGGGTAAGGCGGCTGAAGCGCGGCGGCGTAGCGCGGGTCGACCTGTGCGTCGACCAGCACGGGCGCGGGTGGCACGGTCGGCTCGGCGGCGGGCGAGGAACTCGCGATCGGGCCAGGGCCGGTGCCGGTCGGCGGCAGGACGGGACCGAGCTCGATGGGCGCGAGCGGCGCCAGCACAGGCGTCGGCGACGTTGTCGGTCGCACCAGCGGCGTCGGCGAGACGATCGGGCGCTGCTGAACCTGCTTGGGCGGCGGCGGGGTGGGATCGAGCTGCGGCGGCGGGAGCAGGTCGATGTTGCGGATTGTCAGATGAGTCTCGGGTGGCCGGCGGATGATGCTTGGCGCGGCGGCGAAGATCAGCCCGGCGATCATCGCGCCGGTGATACCGACGCTGATCCCAAGGCTGCCGGTGTTGAGGCCTTGCGGCCGGTGGTAACGGTCCTGTGACATGGCGACTCTCCTAAAGCGGCCGCCTCTGCCGGGCAGCGCAATAGGATGTTACAACATCCCAAGCAGGCGCGCAACGATCCGTGCGGCTCAGGCGGTGAGACGCTCCAGCGCGCGCTCGCGCCCGATCAGCGGCAGCAACGTTGCCATGTCAGGCCCGTGGTCGAGCCCGGTCAGCGCGCGGCGCAACGGCAGGAACAGCGCTCGCCTCTTGCGCCCCGTCTCGCCTTTCAGTCGTTCGGTCAGCGCGTGCCAGGGGTCTGCGCCCCAGTCGATCGCGGCGGCGGCGGCGGCGGCCTGGGCAAGGTAGTCGCGCTCCTCGCCAAGTGGCGCGACGGGGCCGGTCACCACCCGCCACCAGTCCGCCGCCTCGGCGACGGTGTGAAGGTTGGCGCGCACCGCCAGCCACGCCGCCTCGTCCATCCCTTCCGGGAGCTGGGCGGCGACGTTTGCGTAGTCGAGCTGGTGGACAACCCGCGCGTTGACCTGCGTGAGCTCCGCCTCGTCGAACCGCGCGGGGGCACGGCCGAAGGTGTCGAAGGAGAAGCTGGCGATCAGCTCGTTGGTGCCCGTGAGCGGCTCGACCGGCAGGCTGGTGCCGATCCGGGCGAGGAGCGAGCGGAGCGCGGCGGGCTCGATGCCCTGCTCGCGGAAGTGATCGACCCCAAGCGCACCGAGTCGCTTGGACAGCTTGCCCTCCGCGCCCGTCAGCAACGCCTCATGCGCGAAGGCGGGCGCGGGCGCGCCCAGCGCGGCGAACATCTGCATCTGCGTGGCGGTATTCGACACATGATCCTCGCCGCGCACGACCTGCGTCACGCCCATGTCGATGTCGTCGATTACGCTGGGAAGCAGGTACAGCCACGACCCGTCCGCGCGGCGTATGACAGGGTCGCTCATCGTTACGGGGTCGAACCGCTGGGGGCCGCGGATCAGGTCGGGCCACTCGATGAGTGCGGAGTGGTCGAGACGGAAGCGCCAGTGCGGCCGTACGCCCTCCGCCTCCAGCCGCGCGCGCTCGGCGTCGGAGAGCGCCAGCGCGGCGCGGTCGTACACCGGCGGCAAGCCCCGCCCGAGTAGCACCTTGCGCTTGAGCTCCAGTTCCTGCGGCGTCTCATAGGCCGGATACACCCGCCCGGCGGCGCGCAGCTCGGCGAACCGCGCCTCGTACAGCGCGCCGCGCGCCGACTGCCGCTCCTCCCCGCCGCGCGTCAGCCCCAGCCAGTCGAGGTCCGCGCGGATCGCTTCCACGAACCGCTCCTCGCTCCGCTCCGCATCGGTGTCGTCGACGCGCAGCAGGAACCGCCCCCCTTGCTGCCGCGCGAACAGCCAGTTGTGGAGCGCGGCACGCAGGTTGCCGACGTGGAGGTGGCCGGTGGGGGAAGGGGCGAAGCGGGTGATGGTCACCGTTACTCCCTCCCTTTGGGTCGGGCCACTCCGGGTCGTCCGATCCCGCTAAGCGCCATCAATCGCAAGTCTTGATCCTGTTCGGGACGAAGAGCCCGCCTGGGTATGAACTGGTAAGATCGGTCGTTCAAATAGAACAGGTATGCCGCGCGCCCGAACGCCCATCGATAATAGTCGGACCAGGCCAGGTCAGTCATGGCCTTTGAAGAGGTTACCTTCAGTCCCGTTTCAGACCAGGAAGCCTGTATGT
>CAXSEO010000157.1:0-6183 GCA_964235525.1 uncultured Sphingomonas sp.
CGATCAGCCCAACCCGCGAACGGACCACCTCCCCCTGCAGCAACAGCGCGCCCGGCTCGCCCGGCAGCAGCGCCACCGCCCGCGCCGCCGCCTCGGCCGCGCCGCCGACGTCGCCCGCGTCAAGCCGGACATGGCCAAGATCGCGCCACGCTTGCCCATCGCGCGGCAATCGTGCGAGCACGCCGCCGAGCGTCGCGCGCGCCGCCGCGACATCGCCCTTTACCGCCAGAGCGCGCGCCGCCATCCGGTCCGCATAGGCGCGGTACGCCGGGCGCGCGCGCGCCGCCTCCGCAAGCGCCCGGTCCGGGTCGTCCGCGCGCAGCGCCGCCTCGGCCGACAGTTGATGCGCGCGCGCGAGATCGAAACCCGCCGCGCCCGCGCGCGTCAGCTCGCCCTCCGCCGCCGCGCCGTCGCCCGTCAGCAACAGCGCGCGCGCGAGGACCGCGTGCGCCGCCCCACGCGCCGGATTCGTCGTCACCGCCGCCCGCGCCCGGTCGCGCGCCGCCGAGTAATCACCGGCGTCCATCAGCCGGACCGCCGCGATCAGCTCGCGGTTCGAATCGGGTCGGGTCACCCATCGCGCCAGCCATGCCGCTCCGGCTGCAGCGACAACCAGAACCAGCAGCTTCGCCACCAGCGTCCCGCGACGTCGCAGCCGCCGCAGCCACCGCCGCCGCCGCGGGCGCACCCGCATCAGCGGATAGCGGTTCGGGTCCTCAAGCACCGAGGTCGTAGCTCTTCATCAGGTCGTACAGCGTCGGTCGGCTGACCCCGAGCAGCCTGGCGGTGGCGGAAACGTTACCGTCCGCGCGGGCCAGCGCGCGCGCGATCGCGCCGCGATCCGCCTGTTCGCGCGCATGGCGAAGGTTGATGGCCTGCGCCTCGGCGGGCGCGAGGTCGAGATCGGCGGCGGTGACATGGCGTCCGTCGGCCATGATCACCGCGCGCTTGACCCGGTTCTCCAGCTCGCGGACGTTGCCCGGCCAGCTCCACCCGTCGATCGCCGCGCGCGCGTCCGCCGACAGGCCGGTGACGGCCGGGTTCATCCGCTTGGCATAAGCCGTGACGAAATGCCGCGCGAGCAACGCCGCGTCCCCCGCCCGCTCCGCCAACGAAGGAATGCGGACGACGATCTCGGCGAGGCGGTAATACAGGTCCTCGCGGAAACTCCCCTCGCGGACCATCTCGTCGACATCGCGATGCGTCGCGCACACCACGCGCGTGTCGACCGGGATCGCCTTGCGCCCGCCGACCCGCTCGATCACGCGCTCCTGCAGGAAGCGGAGCAGCTTGACCTGCAACGGCAAGGGCACGTCGCCGATCTCGTCGAGGAACAGCGTGCCGCCGCGCGCGGCCTCGATCTTGCCCTCCACCGTCCGCACCGCGCCGGTGAACGCGCCCTTCTCGTGCCCGAACAGCTCCGACTCAAGCAGCGCCTCGGGGATCGCCGCGCAGTTGATCGCCACGAACGTGCCGCCGCGGCGCGCGCTCGCGTCGTGCAGGCCGCGCGCGAGCAGTTCCTTGCCGGTGCCCGACGCGCCGAGCAGCATCACCGACACGTCCGCGGGCGCGACCCGTTCGATCAGGCGGGTCACCTTGAGCATCTCAGGGGAAGCGGTGATGATACCGCCCAGCCCGGCGCGCGCGTCGGTCGAGGCCGCCAGCCGCCGGTTCTCCGCCTCCAGCGCATGGACGTGGAACGCGCGCGCGACGATCAGCCCCAGCGCGTCGATGTCGATCGGCTTGGCGTAGAAGTCCCATGCGCCGTCCGCGATCGCCCGCAACGCGCTTTCGCGCGCGCCATGGCCGGACGCGACGATCACTTTGGTGTCGGAGCGGAGCGCCAGGATCTCGGCCAGCGTCGCGAAGCCCTCGGCGGTACCGTCCGGGTCGGGCGGCAGGCCGAGGTCGAGCGTCACCACCGCCGGCTCCTCCGCGCGCACCACCGCGACCGCCTCGGCGCGATCGGATGCGACCAGCACCTCATACCCCTCGTACGCCCAGCGTAACTGACGCTGGAGCGCGAGGTCGTCCTCGACGATGAGCAGCTTTGGGCTGTCGCTCACGCCGCCATCTCCAGCTTCGTCGCCCTCGCGAGCCGCACGGTAAACCGCGTCCCCTCGCCCTCGCGGCTCCACACCTCGACGCTGCCCCCCATCGCCTCCGCGAGCGCGCGCGCCTCGAACGCGCCGATGCCGAAGCCGCCGGGCTTGGAGGAATGAAACGGGCGGAACAGCTCGTCGCGCACGAACGCGGGCGTCATGCCGGAGCCGGAGTCGGCGACTTCGATCGTCACGCCCTCCTCCGCCGTCGTAACTGCCAGCGTCACGCGCGCGCCGTCCGCGCTCGCCTCGACCGCGTTCTGAACCAGGTGGCTCAGCAACTGCTCCAGCCGCGCCGGATCGGCGAGCGCAAGCGCGGCCTCGCCCGCCACCACGACCGCGTGCGGCGTCCGCCGCGCGAGCGTCCGGGCGAGCGCGAGCACGTCCACCGCGACCAGCGGCTCGGCGCGCCCGCCATGATGTTGCGCGAGCCGCGCGAGCAAGGCGTTCATCCGGTCGGCGGAGTCCTTTAGCGTCGCGGCCATGTCGGCGCGGAACGCGGGGTTGTCGGCGTGCCGCTCCGCGTTGCGCGCGACGAGGCTCAGCCCGCTGACCAGGTTCTTGATGTCGTGCATGATGAACGCGAAGCGGCGATTGAACTCGTCGAACCGCCGCGCCTCGGCCAGTTCGTCGAGCGCGCGCGCCTCGGCGAGGTAGCTCGCCACCTGCCGCCCGGTGATTCGAAGCAGGTCGAAATCCTCCCAGTCGAGCGCGCGACCGATCGGTGGCCGCGCGAGCACGATCGCGCCGACCAGCTGACCAAAATGGAGCAGCGGCACGATCGTCCAGGCGTCGACCTGCGCCAGCAAGGCGGCAGGCACGGCGGCGCGTTCGGCCGCGTCGACCTCGCCCGCGCGCACCGCGTCGAGCTCGACGATCCGCCCCGTCTCGCCGAGGTGCCGCGCGAGCCGCTCGTCGCTCGGCAACGTGTCGACCGCCCAGTTCCAGCCGACGCCGGGGGCCAGCGCCGGGCCGTCGGGCACCAGCAACAGCCCGGCGGGCGAGCAGAGCAGGTCCGCGACCGCCTTGACGATCCGCCGGTCGAGCGGAGCGGCCTCGTTGCCCGGCAGGCCGAGCGTGTCGGTGAAGCGCGCCCATTCCGCGCGGTAATCATAGCGGTGGCGGAACAGGTGCTTGGCCAGCTTCACCTTGACCCAGGCGCGCAGCCACGGGTTGGCGACGAGCGTGAACAGCGCGGTGGCGGTGCCGAACACGAACGCGGTCTGCCACACGCGCGCCTGCGCCCCGCCCCACAGCTCGATCAGGCTGGTGGCCACGATCGTGATGCCGAGCCACGCCGCGAGCGCGAGCGCGGACAGCGACTGGAAGGTCACCGCGCGCGACACTCGCAGCGTCCACTCGCCATCGCGATGCGCCGCCACCGCCAGCACCGGCGCCAGCAGCAGCGTCGCCAGCGCGCGCACGGTCACCAACGGCTCGGGCCAGCCGCCGAGCAGCCAGGCGCTGGCGAAGCACAGCAGGTCGATCGCCCACATCGCCGCCAGCGCCGCGATCACGACCCGCAGGCCTCCGCGCGCGTCCTCGCCAGCCGCGGCGCGCAGATGATGCGTCAGCACGAGCGCGCTGACCGCGACCATCATGCCGAGGATCAGCCGGCCATCGTCCAGCACCCGCGTCACCTTCGGGTCGGGGAGCATCTGCTCGGCAATCACCAGCCCGCCGCCCGCGAGCACCACGCACGCGACCACGCCATAGATCGCCAGGACGCTCCAGCGTCCGCGCCGCTCGACGCGCCGCGCCAGCGCACCGGTGAAGCCGAGCCAGGCGAGCGTCCGCCCCGCCTCCGCCAGCCGGGGCACGACTTCGCCCGCGCCGATCCCCGCCTCCGCCAGCGCCCAGAGCGCGGTCGCCGCCAGCGCGAGGATGAACGCGCGTCGCGCCGGGCGCGCGCCCGCCTGCCGCGCCTGCGCCACCGCAAGCAACCCGAACGCGAGCGCGGCAAGCGCCCAGAGCGCAAGCGTCAGCGTTGGGAGCATGACCGCCTCACCGCGCCCCCTCCGGCCACAGCACCACCCGCAGCGTCTGGAGCAGGATCAGCAGGTCGAGGAACGGCGAATAGTTCTTCGCATAGTAGAGATCGTATTCGAGCTTGTGCCGCGCGTCGTCGATCGACGCGCCATAGGGATAGTTGATCTGCGCCCAGCCGGTGATGCCCGGCTTCACCATGTGCCGCTCGGCGTAGAAGGGCAGTTGCTGTTCGAGTGACTCGACGAACTGCGGGCGTTCGGGGCGCGGGCCGACGAAGCTCATCTCACCCTTCAGCACGCTCCACGCCTGCGGTATCTCGTCGATCCTGACCTTGCGGATCAGCCGCCCGACGCGGGTCACGCGCGGGTCGTCCTTCATCGCCCACAC
Source organism: uncultured Sphingomonas sp. (assembly GCA_964235525.1). GTDB lineage: Bacteria > Pseudomonadota > Alphaproteobacteria > Sphingomonadales > Sphingomonadaceae > Sphingomonas. Next base: position 4,479 of record CAXSEO010000157.1, read on the forward strand.
CGCCGTGCCGCCGACCTCCGCGTCCGTGCGCATCGAGCGGAACTTCGGGATCTCGAACGGCTGATTGAACAGCCCCACCCGCCGCTGCCGGTAGAACACCGGCCCGCGGCTCTCCAGCTTGATCGCCAGCATCGTCAGCAGCAGCACCGGGGCCATGAACAGCAGCAGCAGGAGGCTAACGACGACATCGAACACGCGCTTCATCGCCCCCGACAGCATCCGCCCTGACGAGAACCCGTCGGAGAAGATCAGCCAGGACGGGTTGACCGAGGCGAGATCGACCCGCCCCGTCTCGCGCTCAAGGAAGCTCGACAGGTCGGTCACGTGCACCCCCGTCGTCCTGATCCGGAGCAGGTCGGCGAGCGGCAGCGCGTTGCGCCGCTCCTCCAGCGCCAGTACCACTTCGCTCGCGCCCAACGCGACGACGTGCGCGGCGAGATTGGCGATGTCCTCGCGCGGGCGAGCGTCGGGGATCGCGCGCGCGGCGGTCATCGCCACGAACCCGGCGATGCAGAAGCTCGCGCCCGGCCGGGCCGCCAGTGTCCTCAGCCGCGCGGCGCGCGGGCCCGCGCCGAGCACCACCACCCGCCGCTTCAGCGCGTCGCTGCTCAGTACATTGTGGAGCGCGATCCGCAGCCCGATCAGCAGCACGGTCGACAGCGCGCTCGCATAGAGCAGATTGGAGCGCCAGAACGCGATCCCGGGCAGGAAGAAGAACAACACGCTCTGCGCGATCACGCCGAGCGAGATCGCCACCAGCAGCCGCGCGGTCGCCTGCCGCACCGAATGCAGCGCCAGCGGCGAATAGACGCCGACGCCGACCATCGCCAGCAACAGGCTGGCCGCGAAGATCAGCAGCTGCGGCAGCCGCCCCACGACGGGCGTCACGGTCATGCCAATCTGATGCGCGCGCACGATCCAGCCGATCTCGGCCGCGGCGAGCAGCGCGACCGCGTCGAGCAGCCCCAGCATCAGCACCAGATGCGGGACATAATGTCTGAACACCCGGATCATCGTTGCGCGGTCGCCTCTGCCGTTAGCTTTCCGACACACAGGTCCTTGCGCGCAAATGGCGAACAAAAGGTTGCGACGGGCACCGGCGTTCGACGTCGGGCGCGGGCTTTGCCCGCGCCACGCCCTGCTCTAGACGGATCGAACCGACCGAGGAGTCCCCATGCCCCACTCCGCCGCCATCATCCCTGTGATCCTGTCCGGCGGATCGGGGACGCGGCTGTGGCCGATGTCGCGACCCGAGCGGCCCAAGCAGCTGCTCGCGCTGACCGCGGGCGAGACCATGCTCCAGCTCACCGCCCAGCGCATCGCGGGCGAGCGCTTCGCCGCGCCGATCGTGGTCGCCAACGCGCGCCACGCGGATGAGGTCGAGGCGCAGCTGGGCGACGTCGCCGCGCACGCGCAGGCGCTGATCCTCGAGCCGGTGGCGCGCAACACCGCGCCCGCGATCGCGCTCGCCGCCATCGCGGCGGGGGAGGGCGAGGCGGCGCTGCTGGTGATGCCGTCCGACCATGTCATCGCCGACGTGGAGGCGTTCCACCGCGCGGTGGAGGCGGCGCTGCCGCTGGTCGGCGACGGCTGGCTGGTGACGTTCGGCATCGCGCCGGACGCGGCCGAGACCGGCTATGGCTATATCCAGATCGGCGACCCGCTCGCCCCCGGCGTCCACCGCGTCGCGCGCTTCGTCGAGAAG
>CAXSEO010000158.1:0-6157 GCA_964235525.1 uncultured Sphingomonas sp.
GGCTTCTTCAAGAAGCGCTCTCCCGCGAGAGCCCTGGCCGGCTGCCCGGCCTAGACAGTGCCGCCCTGACCCCCCGCCGCGCCCAAGTCAACGGGTCGCGTTATACTTCAGCTGATCCTCGGTGAGCTGAAACCCGACCAGCGCCTCGAACGTCGCGCGCAGCACCGCCTGGCGCACCTCCGGCCGGGTCAACGGATCGATCGCCGCGTCCTCGCCGCCCGCCTTGCGCTTCTGCGTCAGCCGCTTGCGGACGTCGTCGGGCAGCGTTGCGGCCGCGCGGTCGATGCTCGTGGTCGCCGAGCCGGTCACCCGCGCGCGCGCCTGCCCCGCGTCGAAGTGGACCGCCACGCGGCTGATCCGCTTGGCGACCACCGCATTGCCGCCCTGCACCACGGTGATGAAATAGGGCAATGTCACGTCGCGCACGGCGGCGGCGTCGCGGCGGCGCGCGTCGATCTCGAACGTCACGGTTGTGTTCACCTGCGCGCCGCTGCTGTCGCAGGTCGAGCGCACATCCGTCATCAGCGCGGCGACGTCGATCGCATCCGCCGTGCGCGCGGTCGCGGGGTCGAACAGTGTCACGTCGCCGGTCCCCGCGGGCACGCCGACGCTGGGGCAGGCGGAGCGGACCGCGCTGACCCCGCCGGTCTCGTCGAGCTCGCCCTTCTGCGCGCACCCCCCCGCGACAAGCAGCAGGGCGACGGGGACGAGCAGGCGACAATGGGACACTGGTAACCTCGAAAGCACGCGAACGGGGGCGACCCGCGTCATAGGAACCGGCTATCGCGCGCGCAAGCGATGGGGTAGGACCAGCAGCGATGGCCACTGCCTTGCTCAAACCCCCTTTGGAGCTGCTGATCGCCGCCCCGCGCGGGTTCTGCGCCGGAGTCGACCGCGCGATCCGCATCGTCGAGCTGGCGCTGGAAAAGCACGGCGCGCCCGTGTTCGTCCGGCACGAGATCGTTCACAACCGCTTTGTCGTCGACGCGCTGCGTGACAAGGGCGCGGTGTTCGTCGAGGAGCTGGACGAGGTGCCCGACGGCGCGCCGGTCGTCTTCTCCGCGCACGGTGTGCCCAAGGCGGTGCCCGCCGACGCGCAGGCGCGCGGGCTCGACTATCTCGACGCCACCTGCCCGCTGGTCAGCAAGGTGCATCGCGAGGCCGAGCGGCTGGTCGCGTCGGGCCGCCACATCCTGTTCATCGGCCATCAGGGTCACCCCGAGGTCATCGGCACCTTCGGGCAGGTGCCCCCGGGCGCGATGACGCTGGTCGAGACGGTCGGCGACGCGACGGTGGTGATGCCCGCCGACCCGGCCAACCTCGCGTTCCTCACCCAGACGACGCTGTCGGTCGATGACACCGCCGAGATCGTGGCGACGCTGGAACGGCGCTTTCCGATGATCCAGGGTCCGCGCGGCGAGGACATCTGCTACGCGACCTCCAACCGCCAGACCGCGGTCAAGGCGATCGCCGCGCGCTGCGACCTGCTGCTGGTGATCGGTGCGCCGAACTCGTCCAACTCGCTCCGGCTGGTCGAGGTGGCGGAGCGCGAGGGCACGGCCGCGAGGCTGATCGGGCGCGCGGCGGAGCTTGAGTGGCGCTGGCTGGAGGGGGTCGGCACGCTCGGCATCACCGCCGGCGCGAGCGCGCCAGAGCTGCTCGTGCGCGAGCTGGTCGACCGGCTGGCGGAACGGTACGCCGTGCGCGAGACGGAGGTGGAGACCAGCCGCGAGACGATCGCGTTCAAACTCCCCCGCGCGCTGGAGGCGGCTTAACTCTCGTCACCCCGGGCTTGACCCGGGGTCCCGCTTTTCTATGCGCTGGCCGTAAGAGCGGGACCCCGGCCCTAGACCGAGGTGACGGAGAGAAAAATGGCCGTCTACACCCATGTCCCCGCCGAGGCGCTCGCCACCTTTCTCGCCCGCTTCGACGTCGGCGAGCTCGTCTCGGCGAAGGGGATTGCGGAGGGGGTGGAGAACTCGAACTACCTCGTCGACACCACCGGCGGGCGTTTCATCCTGACCTTGTACGAGAAGCGCGTCGCGGCGGCGGACCTGCCCTTCTTCCGAGCGCTGACCGACCATCTCGCGGCCAAGGGCAATCCGGTGCCGCGCATGATCGCCGATCGCGACGGCACGTGGCTGCACGAGGTGGAAGGGAGGCCCGCCTGCCTGATCGAGTTCCTGCCGGGTGTATCGCTGTCGCGGCCGACGCCCGCGCAGGCGCACGCCGCCGCCGCCGCGCTCGGCGGCCTGCACACGGCCCTCGCCGACTTTACGCCCGAGCGGCCGAACGCGCTCGGGATAGACAGCTGGCTGCCACTGTTCGAGCGGTGCGGCGACGGCCTCCACGCGATCGACTCGGGACTGCGCGACATGCTTTCGTACGGACTAGACTCCGTGCTCGCGATTTGGAACCTGTCCGGCACCGCCGATCGCTCGGCCATCCATGCCGACCTGTTTCCCGACAACGTCCTGATGCGAGGGGACGCGGTCACGGGATTGATCGATTTCTACTTCGCCTGCACCGACCTGCGGCTTTACGATCTCGCGGTGATGCACACGGCTTGGTCGTTCGACTCGAATGGCAACCGATACGACCGCGCGGTGGGCACCGCGTTGCTCGACGGCTATGGCGAGAGCTTCGGCCTGTCGCGGTCGGAACACGGCCAGCTTCATTGGCTTTGCATGGGAGCGGCGATCCGCTTTGCCCTCACCCGCGCTTGGGACTGGCTAAACACACCCGCCGACGCGCTGGTAACCCGCAAGGATCCGATGGCCTATGCGCGGCGGCTCGACTTCTATCGGACAGCCGGAACGACGGCGTTCGCATGACCGAACTTACCCCCGTCGCCATCGCCACCGACGGCGCTTGCAAGGGCAATCCCGGCCCCGGCGGCTGGGGCGCGCTGATCCGCTCGGGCGAGCGCGAGCGGGAACTGTCCGGTGGCGAGGCGATGACCACCAACAACCGCATGGAGCTGACCGCCGCGGTGGAGGCGCTCAACGCGCTCACCCGCCCGTGCCGCGTGACGCTGTCCACCGACAGCCGCTACGTCATGGACGGGCTGACCAAATGGATCAAAGGGTGGCAGCGCAACGGCTGGCGGACGGCGGACAAGAAGCCGGTCAAGAATGCCGATCTGTGGCAAGCGCTGATCGACGCCGCCGCCCGCCACCGGATCGAATGGGCGTGGGTCAAGGGGCACGCCGGGCACCCTGATAATGAACGGGTCGACAAGCTGGCGAGCGCGGCTGCGAAGGTGGCCGGGAAAGGAACCTCTGGCGCTGGCTCTTCTGGGTTCCCCGGCGAAGGCGGGAGTCCAGCTACGGCCCCCTTGGGCGGCGTAGAGGACCGCTCCCGACGGCCATCGTGACTGGGCCCCGGCCTTCGCCGGGGAACAAGCTTCGGGTCTACTCAGTGCAGTCGAAACGCCCCGCCGCATACCGCGCAACATCCACCCCGGCCACCTCCGCCGGCAGCGCCTCGCCCAGTACCAGCGCCGCGCCGATCGCCGCCGCCGCCGGCGCGGTCTGGATGCCGAAGCCGCCCTGCCCCGCGAACCAGAAGAACCCCGGCGTCCGCGCGTCGAACCCGTACACCGGCAGCCGGTCGGGCGCGAAACTGCGCAGCCCCGCCCAGCGCCGCTCTACCGCCGCCACGCGCCAGTCGACCACAGCCTCGAACCGGTCGATCGCCAGCGCCACGTCGAGCTCCTCGGGCGCGGCGTCGCACGGGTCGGTGGCGATCTCGTCATGCGGGCTGAGCCACAGTCGCCCGCCCGCCTCCGGCTTGAAGTAGAACCCGCCCCTGAGGTCCGCGACATGCGGCAGTCCAGCGGGCGCGAGCGGGTCGGGGCGCAGCTGCACCACCGTGCGGCGATAAGCGGCGATGCCGAGCGGCGCGACGCTCGCGGCCAGCGCGACCGCGTCCACCCATGCCCCCGCGGCGTTGACCAGCACCTCGGCGGTATAGACACCCGCCCGCGTCTCGATCCGCCACGCACCGCGCTCCCGCGTCGCGCGCTCCAGCCCGGCGCGCGTCACCAGCGTCGCGCCCGCCCGCCGCGCGGCGGCGAGACTGTCGCCGTGGAGCTTGCCCACGTCGATATACGCGCAGCTCGGCTCCCACACGCCGACCGTCCAGCTCGCGCGCAGCCCGGGCACCATCGTCGCCGGGTCGACGCGCGACAGCTGCACCGCCGTTCCCGCGAACTCCGCAAGGAACACCTCCGCCCGCGCCTCGTCTTCCACGCGGCCCACATGCAGCGAGCCGAGCGGTTCGAGATACCCTCCGTCACGCAGCGCCGGGCCGGACGCGCTGGTCAGCGGCTGGATGCCCGGGCCGCCATAGGTCTCCGACCAGAACGCCGCCGAGCGCCCGGTCGCATGATAGCCCGGCTGGTCCTCCGCCTCGAGCAGCAGCACCCGCGCCCGCCCGCCGATCGCGGCGGCGAGGCTGGCACCCGCGATCCCCGCGCCGACGATGGCGATGTCGTACCTCACCGCGCGGGTGCCCGCTCGTCGAGGAACGCGTCCACCGCCGCGATCGCCGCGTCGCGCACCGGGTCCGCCTCGCGCAGCACCTCATGCGCTGACTCCGGCCCCCAGGTGACCACCCGCACGTCGGGCAGCGCGCTCACGACCCGCAAGGAGGCGCGCGAGTCGACCAGCGCATCCGCGAGCGGCACCAACAGCAGAGTGGGTACGTCGAGCGCCTCAAGCCGCGCGTCCGCCTGCTGCTCGCGCGTCGAGACGAAGGCGGTATGGAGCCACGCCCAGCTCGGCGGGCCGAGCCGAAGCTCCGTGTGCGCCGCGTGCCACCACAGCTCATCCGCGTAGCGCGCCTCATCATGGGTCAGCATCGCCTGCCGGTTTACGCGACCCGGCTTTTCGCCGCCCTTCCAAGCCGCCCGTGCCGGATCGCCGAGCCGGGTCATCAGCCTTGCCGCCCGCTCTCCCGCCCGCGCTCCGACCGGGCTCTTCAACCCCAGCATCGGCGCGGACAGCACGGCCGCGTCCGGACGCACCCGCCCGTCGAGCATCGCCTGCAGCACTAAGTGGCCGCCCATCGAGTGGCCGATCAGCACCCGCGGACTCGCCACCTCGGCGCTCCACTCAGCGAAGAAGCGCTCCAGATCGCGCACCAGCGCACTAAAGTCGTCGCAATGGCCGACGTGCGGGTCCCGCCCAAGTCGTCCCGACCCGCCCTGTCCGCGCCAGTCGAGCGAAGTGATGCTCCACCCCAGCGCGTGCCAGTGCGCGAACACCTCCAGATACTTCTCGAACAGGTCGCCGCGCCCGACCTGGAACAGCATCGATCCGCGCGCTCCGCCCGGCCAGTCGAACCGCCGAAGCGCCCACCCGTCCGCCGCGCGCCAGCTCGACACGCGCGCGTCGGCGGGCAGCGCGCGGCGGTACAGGGCGGGGGCGAGCGCGGTGGCCATCGCACCGCTGGTTACGGTTTGGAAAGCCGTGCCGTCTAGACGCAGCGTCCGATGGAGTGGGCTTTGTCGATCGCGTTGCCGGCGCTGCTGGCGCTGCTGCTGGTCTCGGCCGGGGTCGAGGACGCGCGCACCCGCAACATCGCCAACTGGAAGAACGCCGCGGTCGCGCTGCTCGCCCCCGCCTGGTGGTGGGCAAGCGGCTACACGATCTGGCCCGATGTGGCGGCGCAGCTGCTGCTTGCGGCCGTGGTGTTCGCGCTGTTCGTGGGGGCGTTCGCGCTTGGGCAGATGGGCGGGGGCGATGTGAAGCTGATCGGCGCGCTCGCGCTGTGGCTGCCCCTCCACCCGCTGGTGTGGATGCTGGCCGCGATGTCGATCGGCGGCGGCGCGCTGACGCTGGTGATGCTGGCCGAGCGCGCGTGGAGAAAGTCCGGCCCGGTCGAGGTTCCTTATGGCGTGGCGATCGCAATCGCGGCGCTGCTCTGCCTGCCCAAAACGATATCTTAACCAACCGGCGCGATGGTTAGCGCCGGGTCAACCGGCCGCGCTGGCGAACAAAGGCACGACGCTCGATGGATACTCGCAAGGTCGCATTGCTGGTCGGCGCGCTGGTCGTCGCGGCGATCACCGCCTTTTTCGCGCGCAGCCTGATGCAGGGCAGCGCCGCGCCGCGCGCCGGTGCCGCGATCATCGCGCCCGCACCGGTCGATG
>CAXSEO010000159.1:0-6150 GCA_964235525.1 uncultured Sphingomonas sp.
TGCCGCTCATGCCGGAACCGCCAAACCCCATCGACGGCAGCGCGCTCTGCACCGCGCAGGTGTTGACGGACGCGCCGCCCGAATGCGTTTCGGCCAGCACGCGGTCGGTCGTCGCTTCGTCGTCGCCGAACAGATACAGGCCCAGCGGCCGCTCACCCGCGTTGATCGAGGCGACCGCCTCGTCGAGATCGTCATAGGGCACCACCGGGAGCAGCGGCCCGAATATCTCCTCCTGCATTACGCGCAGGTCGCGCGGCGGGTCGATCACCAGCGAGATCGGCATCCGGCGCGTGATCGGATCGACCGCGTCGTCGTCGCCCAGCGTCACCACCCGCGTCTGCCGGTCGCGCGCCTCGTCGAGCAGGTCCTCCATCCGGTCGAGATGCCGCTGCGAGATGATGCCGGTGCATTCGTCGCTCTTGGAATAGTCGGGCGCGGCGCGGGTCATGAACGCGCGCGCCTCGTCGACGAACGTCTCCATGTCCGCGCGCGGGACCAGCGCATAGTCGACCGTCACGCACATCTGGCCATTCTTGATGATCTTGGTGCCGATCACAGACTCGACGTTGCGCGGCGTCACCGATCCGGGGGTCAGCAGCGCCGGGCATTTCCCACCCAGCTCCAGCGTCACCGGCGTCAGGTTGCGCGCGGCGGCGGCCATCACCTCGCGGCCGATGCCGGGGCTGCCGGTGTAGAGCAGGTGATCCCACGGCATCGCCGAGAACGCGCGCGCCAGCTCCACCCCGCCGACAACGACATGGACGAGGCTAGGGTCGAACGCCGCCGCGACCATCTCCTTGAGCAACGCGGCGCAGGCCGGGGTGTATTCGGACGGCTTGACGATCACCCGGTTGCCCGCCGCCAGCATCTCCACCATCGGCCCGACCGACAGGTCGAACGGGAAGTTCCACGGCACGATGTTGCCGATCACGCCCTTGGGCTGGTACTGAACGTAAGCGCGGCCGGTCCCCATCACGCCGGGATCGACGTCGCGCTTCGAGGCGGCCATCCACTCGGGCAGGCGCTCCAGCACATAGCCCGCGCGCCCGACGGGGCCGAGCACCTCGATCAGGTCGGACGCGGGCGCGGGGTGCGCGCCGAAATCATCCGCGATCGCCTTCGCGATCCGCTCGCGGTTGCCGAGCAGCATCCCGATCAGCGCGCCGAGCCGCGCCTGCCGTTCGCCGAGCGTCGGCGAGCGGTCGTCGGCGAACGCCTCGCGCTGCGCCGCGAACGCTTCGCGGAGGTTGACGATCGCGGCGTCGTCGCCGTCTAGGTCGGCGAAGGGCTGGGCGGGGGTTTCGAGAATGGACATGGGCTCTCCTCTGTTTCGTCACCCCGGCCTCGTGCCGGGGTCCAACCGTCCCCGCGTGCTTCCCGAGCGCGACGTTTGCACAACGTTGGACCTCGGCACAGGGCCGGGGTGACGGGGAAGATCGACGGGCACGTTGCTTACGCTCCCGCCGCCTCCAGCATCATCGCGAACAACGGCGTCCGCTCCTCGCGTACCGCCTCCGGCTCCTGCACGGCCTGCAGGTCGAACGCCTTGAGCTCCTCGGGCACATACCAGTGCAGCTTGTCCGACGTGTACGCCGCCCACACCGTCTCCGCCACCTCGGCGGGCTTGACCAGCCGCCACATCCCCTCCGCCGGGGCCATCTGGCGCATCCCGTCGGACAGCAAAGGCGTGTCGATCAGCCCGGGGAACAGGTCCGCCGCGCGCACGCCGAAGCGCTTGAACTCGATCGCCCAAGCCTCGGTCAGCCCGCGCACCGCGTGCTTGGTCGCGGAATAGACCGCGATCCCCGCTGTGCCGAAGATCGACGACGACGACGAGTTATTGAGGCAAAGCGAGCCCGCCGTCGCGCGCAGCAGCGGCAGCGCGGCGCGGGTGCCGATCATCGGCCCGAGCAGGTTGATGTTCACCACCCGCATCACGTCGTCCCACGGCATCTCGTCGAACAGGCCGCCGGTGCCGACGCCGGCGTTGTTGAACAGCAGGTCGAGCGTGCCGCCGGTCGCCGCGCCGAACCGCTCGACCGCGCTCGCGAACGCACTCTGGTCGGTGACGTCCAGCGTCTCGAACAGGCCGTTGTCCGCGCCAAGCTCGGTCTTGAGCTGCTCCAGCGCGGCGGCGTTGACGTCGTAGGCACCGACAAACCAGCCCCGGCCGGCGAACAGCCGGGCGGTGGCGAGCCCCATGCCCGACGCCGCGCCAGTGATGAAGATAGATTTGCGGCCGGTGGCGGCGGTCATGCGTCAACTCCTTCGCGCGCGGTGCCAAGCTCAAGCCCGGCAAAATCGCCTTGCTCGCGCCAATCCGCCATCAGCTTCATGAACGCCGCCGGTCCGCGCCCGTACGGGTGACTCTTTGCCATCGCGGACGAGACCTTGCCTTCGTTGTTGTAATAGCCGGGCGTGCAGCTTTCGAGGAACTTCTGCCGGTCGCCGCTGAGGTCGACGATAGTGTCGACCCAGTCGCTCTCGGCCTGCGCGCTCGCCTCCACCGTGGTCACACCGCGGTCGCGACACGCGGAGACGATATGCGCGATGTGCTTGGACTGCTGGTCGAGCATCTGCGGGAAGTTGGCGGACATGCCCGATTGTTGCTGGCTGACGAAGAACGCGTTGGGAAAGCCGCGCGTGTGCAGCCCGTGATAGGTGGACAGTCCCTCTGCCCACTTCTCCGCGAGCGACACGCCGCCACGCCCGTGCATCTGGAAGCCTGCGCGCTTGCTATAGTCCGCCGCCACCTCGAACCCGGTGGCGAAGATCAGGCAGTCGAGCGGGTACTCGCGGCCGTCCACCACCAGCCCGCGGTCGGTGACTCGCTCCACCCCGCGCCCGTGCGTGTCGACCAGCGTCACGTTCGGGCGGTTGAAGGTCTGGAGATACTGGTCGTGGAAACACGGCCGCTTGCAATACAGGCTGAACCACGGTTTCAGCGCCTCGGCGGTCGCCGGGTCCTGCACGATCGAGCTGATCCGCTCGCGGACGCGCACCATGGTTTCCAAATCCGCCCGCTCGAGCAGGTTGCCCTCGCTCGCCGCCTGCGGGTTGGTGGCCAGCATCTCGCGGATCGCGCGCGCCAGCACCGTCCAGCCGTCACCCACCTCGTCGGGGATGTGAAGGTCGCCCTGCAACTGCGCGTCGAAGCTGTCGCGCCGCCGCTGCTGCCACCCGGGGGTGAGCGACGCGGCCCAGGCCGGGTCGGTCACCGAGTTGTTGCGCGCGTCCACCGACGAAGGCGTGCGCTGGAATACATAGAGCTGCTTCGCATACTCCGCGAGCGGCGGCACGCACTGAACGGCGGTCGCGCCGGTGCCGATGATGCCGACCGTCTTGTCCGCGAGCCCGGTCATCGGCTCGGTCGCGCTGCCGCCGGTGTAGCCGTAATCCCAGCGGCTGGTGTGGAAGCTGTGCCCCGCGAACGTCTCGATGCCGGGAATGTCGGGCAGCTTGGGGCGGTTCAGCGGCCCGGTGGTCAGCACCACGAACCGCGCCGCGAGGTGATCACCGCGATCGGTGGTGACCAGCCAGCGGGCGGTCGCCTCGTCCCAGTCGAGCGCGCTCACCTTGGTGGAGAACAGCGCGCGCGGGTACAGGTCGTAATGCTCGGCGATGCGACGGCTGTGCGCGCGGATCTCCGCCGCCTTGGAATAACGCTCGACCGGCATGTAGCCGGTCTCCTCCAGCAGCGGGAAGTAGATGTACGATTCGACGTCGCAGGCCGCGCCGGGATAGCGATTCCAGTACCAGGTGCCGCCGACATCCCCGCCCGCCTCGACGATGCGGAACTCATCAACGCCCGCCTCGCGCAGCCGCGCGGCGGCGAGCAGCCCGCCGAACCCCGCGCCGATGATCAGCACTTCCGTGTCCTCGCGGACCGGGGCGCGCTCGACAGGCTTGGTGTAGGGGTCGGCAAGCAGGTGCGCGAAGCCCTGCTCGACGTCACGATACTGGCGCACAGCGGCACCGGCGCGGTGCTCGCGCTCGGCGCGATAGCGCTCGCGCAGCGCATCGAGATCGGCGGGACCAGTCATCATCCTCTCCTCGCCCGCTTGGCCGGGCTTCTCGGTCCCACCCTATCCCACCAACCAAACTCTAGCGCAAGCTAGGTTTTGGGCCGAGGGCGTGGCCTTGCTCCTCGCGCGTCATCGCTTAAGACACGGCGATGCCGTCGAAACCCTCCACCGTCGACCCGTCCTCCACGCCCAAGCCGCTCGCGCGCGGGCGCAAGTCCGCGCACAAGCGCGACCAGATCGTCCGCGCCGCGATCGAGATCATCAACGTCAAGAGCTATGCGCTCGCGAGCATGACCGAGATCGCCGCCAGCCTCGATCTGCGCGACGCGACGCTGTATTATTACTTCCCGAGCAAGCAGGCGCTCGCCTATGACTGCCACGTCCGCTCGCTGGAGCGTTTCGAGCGGCTGTTGCGCGAGGCGGACGAGGCGGGCGAGACCGGCGCGGGCAAACTCGACGCGCTGATGCGCGGGCTGCTTGACGACTCGGACGCGAACGGGCCGCAGCTGTATTTCGGCGACCACAGTTATCTGGCCGACGACCAGCGCGCCGCGATAGATGGCTGGGCGGGGCGGCTGACGGGGGAGCTCGAGCAGTTCCTCCTCGACGGCATCGCCGACGGCTCGATCGCGGCGTGTGAGACCGGGTTGGTGGTGCAGCTCTTGCTCGGGATGCTGATCTGGCTGGGCAGGTGGGTGCCGGGGGTCGAGGGGCTGACCACTGAGCGGCTGATGGCGGCGATGCGCGTATTCAGCCTGAACGGGCTCCGCACGGCCAAGCCGCCGGGAGACCCCGCAGTCTAGCGCAGCCGCTCCGCGTGCCAGGCGAGGTGGTTGGCCATGAAGGTCGAGATGAAGTTGTAGCTGTGGTCGTAGCCCGGCTGGATTCGTAGCGTCAGCTCGATCGCCGCTTGCGCGCAGGCGTCCTGGAGCAGCTCGGGGCGAAGCTGCTCGGCGAGGAACGGGTCCGCGTCGCCGACATCCACCAACAGCTCGGGGAGGCGAGCGCCGTCCTCGATCAGCGCCACCGCATCGTGCGCGCGCCACGCCGCGCGGTCGGGGCCGAGATAGCCGCCCAGCGCCTTTTCGCCCCACGGCACCTGCGACGGTGCGGCGATCGGCGCGAACGCGCTGACCGAGCGGTAGCGGTCCGGGAACGTCAGCCCGATCGTCAGCGCGCCGTGCCCGCCCATCGAGTGGCCGGTGATCGCCTGTCGCGCGGCGTCGACCGGGAACCCGGCGGCGACCAACGCCGGCAGCTCGTCGGTGACGTAGCTCCACATCCGGAAGTTCGCGGACCAAGGTGCCTGCGTCGCGTCGACATAGAACCCGGCTCCCTGGCCGAAGTCATAGGCCGGGTCGTCGGGCACACCCTCGCCGCGCGGCGACGTGTCGGGCGCGACGAACACCAGCCCCAACTCGGCGCAGGCGCGGCGATACTCGCCCTTGTCGGTGACGTTGGCATGGGTGCAGGTCAGCCCCGACAGATACCACACCACCGGCAGCCGCGCGTTCTCGGCATGGGGCGGCACGTAAACCGAAAAGGTCATGTCCGTCCCGGTGCTGGTCGAGGCGTGGCGGTACACGCCCTGCGCGCCCCCGAACGCGCGGGCAGTCGAGACCATCTCCATCAGTAGATCACCACCGAGCGGATGCTCTCGCCCGCGTGCATCAGGTCGAACCCGCGGTTGATCTCGTCGAGGCTGAGCCGGTGGGTGATCATCGGGTCGATCTCGATCATGCCCTGCATGTACCAGTCGACGATCTTGGGCGTGTCGGTCCGCCCGCGCGCGCCGCCGAACGCGGTGCCGCGCCAGACGCGGCCGGTGACGAGCTGAAACGGTCGGGTGCTGATCTCCCGCCCCGCTTCGGCGACGCCGATGATGATGCTCTCGCCCCAGCCGCGATGGCAGCATTCCAGCGCCTGGCGCATCACCTCCGTGTTGCCCGTGCAGTCGAAGCTATAGTCCGCGCCGCCGTCGGTCAGCGCCACCAAGTGCGGGACGATGTCGCCCACCAGCCTCGGGTTGGCGAAGTGGGTCATCCCGAACCGACGGCCCCATTCCTCGCGGGTCGGATTGATGTCGACCCCCACGATCATCGCCGCGCCCGCCAGCTTCGCGCCC
>CAXSEO010000160.1:0-6128 GCA_964235525.1 uncultured Sphingomonas sp.
GTGCGCGGGGGCGAGCGTTGTGAGTTCCACCCCAAGCCTCGCGAACATCGCGCGCAGTGGCCGGGTCAGAACCGCGACCGCGATGTCGGCCCGTCCTTCCAGCGCCGCCGCCGCCTCCTCCCACAGCGCCAGCGTCGCTGCCGGTCGGTGGGATGCATGGTCTCCGAGCTCGACGATCCGACCACGCGGCACGGGGCGTCCGAGCACTCTGGTCAGCACGTCCTCGATCGCCTCGACGAGATAGCGTTCCAGGAACAACGGCTCGGTATCCGCGACCCGGAACCCGAGCACGGCGTGCGGCTCCTCGGGCGAGCCGATCGTCAGATAGGCGGGGTAGTCCGCCGCGGGCTCCGCACCGTGGACGGCCCGATACCGACGTTGAACCAAGGCACGTGATGCGGAATAGTCCATCAGTCCTCCCGATGCGTGCCAGACGCCGCTCGGGACCGATCACCTCAGCCGTGCGGCGAAGTTTTTCCGGTTATCGAGTTGAGAGTGACCTCGATCGCATCGGCTGCAGTTTCGGCCCCGTCCTCCTCGCGGATTAGTGCGCCAATTCGGTGCGCTTCGGTCCGGAAGCCGACGTCGTCCAGCAATCGCCGGATCAGCGGCGTCGCGCGGGATGCGTCGAACGCTCCCGCGGGCAATCCCAGGCCAACGCCGAGCTTGGCGACGCGATGGGCATGGTCATGCTGGTCGCCCATGTGCGGCACGACGAGCTGCGGCCTACCCGCGCGCAGCGCCTGCCCGGTGGTCCCGATGCCGCCATGGTGGACGACCGCGCGAGCGCGCGGAAACAGGAGCGAATGCGGAGCGTAGGCGCAGCGGAAGACGCCGTCGTCCCGTCGCGGTTCGCCCCGTCCGGTCAGCAGCACCGCGCGCAGACCGAGCTGACGGGCAATCCCGGCCGCCTGATCGAAGAAGTCGCCGGATGCGTTGACCGCGAACGTCCCAAGCGTGAACACGAGGGGCGGCGGCCCCTCCTGAAGAAACTGCTCCAAAGATGGCGGGAACGGCGAGACGCCATCGTCCCTGTCATACATCGGGAACCCGACGACCCTGGTGCGAGGCGGCGCATCCGGAGGTAGCCGCGCGAACCGGGCCGACCAGCAGGCCAGCGTCAGCACCGCCCGCGCCTGCGGCTCGAACATCCGCCCGGCGCCGGCGCGCGGCAGCCCCAGTGCCGTTCTGGCGGCGTCGATCCGCTTCGAGTAGAGCACCGCCATCACCCGCCGGATCGTCAGATACGCGAGCTGGTTCCACCAACGTCCGACGGCTCCGGCCGGCGGGCCGACGAGCAGTCGGAACTCCGGCGTCCGCGGCGGGTCATGCGCGGACAGCAAAGCCATCGGCTGCAGCACGACGGAGATCAAAGGCAGGCCGAGCTTCTCCGCCACGATGGGCGCGGCGAACGCGAAGATGGAGGCGATGATCGCCTGCGCGCCATCGGCGATCCGATCCAATGCCTCCGCGCAGGCGGGCAGCGTCGGGAGCAGAACCTGCTCGAGCATTTCGCGCTGGCTGCCGACGATGCGGCTCACCGCGTCCGCTTCGTCGAGGCCCATGCGGCGTTGGATCTCGTCGAAGCCCGGCAGCACGCCCTCCGCGGCAAGGCCCGCGCGCCGGACTTTCTCTACCTGGTCCCGCGGCACCGCCAGCACCGGCGCGAACCCGCGCCTCTCCAGCGCGAGGCCGAGGGCGATGAAGGGACGCAAGTCGCCCTGCGTTCCAACTGTTGTGAGAACGACCTTGCGCACCGCACGGCGGTCTAGCGCAACGGGGCCTGCATATCACCGGCGTCGTCGCCTGGGGCCGGATTGACGGATGCCATGCTTACGAATAGCAGCATCAGCGTCGACCAGACGATCAGTGCCATGCCCAGCGCGACCGCTGCCCAGAAGTTCGCGGCCAGCCGGGCGGGTCTGTCACGGCCAATCTTTCGCGCTTCTGATGCTATGGTCGAGACGCAGATGATCGCTGGTCGTGACATGGGTGCTCCCGGGGAACCATGCGCACGACGACGCGCCCCCGCTTCCACCTCAGCCGCCTTCGGGCGCTACCAGCCACGCTTGACCGTCACCGACAAGGTTCGCGGCCTGGTCGGCGTGCGCTGGTTCCCGCTCCGCACGGAGAACGGATTGCCGAACGCGAACGTGTCCGCGTGGCTGTCCAGCAGATTGTCCGCGCCGACGCGGAGCCGCCACCCGCCCCGGTCCGCTACGACGGCGGTGGAGAAGATCACGCTGTCGGGCGTGCGCCGGTCGAGCGTGGGATCGAAGCTGAGCCGCGACGCGCCAAGGTAATTCGCCCGCGCAAGCAGATGCAGCTTCCAGGGACCGGCTGTCAGATCGCGCGCGACCTCGGCGTTCGCGCTGGTGTCCGGCACGGCTGGAAGCCGGCGATCGGCCGACGTCTCGAGGTTTCCGTTCGGGTCGATGCGCGCGCGCTGCAGGACGGTTCCGACCGTCACCGTCCACGCAGGGTCCGGCTTCCATCTCAACGACGCGTCGAGGCCGAGGTTGTTCGCGTCACCCGCGTTCCGGGTGGTGACCAGGCCGTTCGCGTCCAGATAGTCCGCCTGCACGCCGGTCCACCTCGTCATGAATAGGTCCGCGTCGAACGTCAGCGCCGACCCGACCGGCGCGCGCGCGCCGAGATCGAGCGAGTTCAGCTTGTCGGAAGTGTAGGCTGTGGCGGAAGCCGGTCCGCCAGCGGCGCTCGCGTCGACGCCGCCCGGACGAAGCGCGGACGCGAACCGGGCGTAGAGGATCGCATCGCGGCCCGGTCGCCAGCTCAACGTCGCGCTCGGGGACACGCGCGTGGCCGCGCCGCTGACCCCATTATCGCGGTCGCGTTCCCGCCGCTCGTCATGCGTCTGCGATCGGAACAGCCGGGCGCCAACCTCAATGCTCAGCCGCTCTCCGACCGATCGCGTGCCCTCGCCGAACAGCGCGATCTCACTCACGCGCCGCTGGAACGCGAGCACATTGCCGGTCCCGGAAGCGGCGGTGATGGACCCCGTGGCATCAGTGGCCGCGCTCAGCACGGACGCGCCCGCCAGCCAGCTGAACCGTCCGGTTCCGGCCGCCACCCGCACTTCCGCGTTCACGACCTGATATCGCCGGTCGTCGAGATAGCTCGCCGGACCGCTCGCGCCCAGTCCGGCACCGGCGAGGGTCGCGTCGTAGGTCGCGCGAAGCTCCTGCGTCGCCATGCTGGCGGTGCCGGTGAACGCCATCGACCCGATCGGGCCCGTCGCGGTCGCGGCGACCAGCGAGAAGTCCGTGTCCTGCGGCTCGGGAAGACGGTGAGGTCGCGTAAGCGGACCGAGCTGTCCATCGACGTATTGGCTGTTCGCGACCGACGAGGCCTGTGCGAGGCCGGACACGTCAAGAGTCCAGGCCGCGCCAATGCGGGTCCTTAGCGCGAGGCGACCGCCGGAGGTGACACCATGGTTCACGTCGCGACCGGTCCCGACCTCGTCGATCCAGCCGCCTTGCCCAAACCGATAGCCAACCGCGCGGACCGCCAGACGGCCATCGACCAGCGGCACATTGACCATCGCATCCGTCGACGCATCGGCGGCGCCCGCCGACACCGCTGCGACCGACGCGTTGACCGCGCCAGCGAACTGGTCCAGGTCCGGCTTGGCGGGCACCAGCCGGTAAACTCCGCCCAGCGCGCCCGTGCCATACAACGGTCCCTGCGGTCCCTTGAGCAGCTCGACCTGCGCCATGTCGACCAGTCGCACGTCCGGATCGGGGGCGTCGTAGGTGGCGCGTGCCTCGTCCACCTGGACGCTGACCGCCGCTTGGCCGAACCCGTCGAACGGGCTGTCGGCGGTTCCTCGGACGAACAGCCGGTTCCGCCCCGGCCCCAGGTTCGTCGTGAACAAGCCGGTGAGGGTCTGGGCCACGGTGCGGGTGCCGCCGCCCTCGCCGACGTCCCGGCCGATCATCAAGCCGGTGCCGACCGCAATCGGTGCCGCCACGTCGGCCAGCGTCTCCCGCCGCTTGGTCGCCGTCACCACGATGTCCCCGATCGGGGATCCCGCACCCGGGGACGGGGGATCAAGCGGTGCGGACACCCGCGCTTGGAGAACCGCGCGAGGTTTGCGCTCCAGCCGGAACACGTCCGGTGCGAGCCGCACCGCGCGCCACGAACTGCGCCTGAGCAGCTGACGGAGAGCGGCCTCGACCGTCATCGAACCGACCACTGCCGGCATCACTTCCGCTGGAAGTCGTTCGGATGCGCCGATCGAGGCGCCCGATTGGCGCGCCAATGCGGCGATGCTGGCGTCCAGCGATTCCGCGCGGACGTCCAGCGCGACCCGGCGCTCCTTCGCGACGGCCGGTGCCGCACAGGCAAGACTAGCGAGCAGGCTCCAGCTGTAAGCCGTCCCCCACCGGACGGACGCGGAGCGCCATGATCGCGGCAACGTCGGTCGCCAGCCTGGATCCGTCACCGATCGAAAGAACTCCGGAGAAGCGGCGCGCGGCGACGGCCGGGTCGACCGTGATTGGGCGTCCCGCATAACGGGAGATGTCGTCGGCGACCAGTGTGAGCGGTGCGGAGTCGTAGGCCAGCGCCCCCCTCCTCCAACTCGCGACGTCCGCCGGTCTCAAGCTGCCAAGCTGGGCGGATGTGCCCGATTGGTCGAGCCAAAGAACGCGGCCGCCTGACAGCGGCACGCTCCCGCTTGCTCGCGCCGAGGAGATCGTCACTTCCCCCTCGGCGACCGCGACCTGAGTCCCCGACCTGTCGGCGTCGATTTCGAACCGAGTGCCTATGTCATGGATCGTGGCGTTGTTCGCCTTTATCACGAGCTCACGATCCGGCCGATGCGGGACGTCGAAGTATGCGCTACCCGCGATCGCCAGCTGGCTCTGGTCAGGCCCACTCACAGATAGCCTGCTTGCGGACGCGAGCGTGATACGCGAACCCTCCCGCAGGGCGATCTCGCGCGTCTGTCCACGATGAGTACGATAGGTCGTGACAATCGGACGATTGTTGGGCCTCGGCAGGCCGACGAACAGCGCCATCGCCGCGGCGGCTGCCGCGACCCCCGCTGCAATAGAGCCGAAGCGCCATTGCGCTGTCCCCCGAGTATCCGGCGGGTCGCTTTCAAGGTGCTTGATGATTGAAGCGCGGTGAACAGCAACATCTGCGTCGAGCAGCGCGATCGCGTCGAATGCTTCGCGATGTCGCCGATCGACTTCAAGCCAGTCGGTGAAGCGGTCCCAGTCCAAGCCACCGCCGTCCTGCAACGCGTGCCAGCGAGCGGCTGCTTCCGTGATGTCGTCGCTCGTCATCGCGCCACCCCCGGGCCAGGCATGCTTGGGCATATATTCGCCTACACGCTCACGACGCCGCGCCCCGGAGGTAACCTCAGTCATCCGCAAGTGCCCTCCGAAGATGCGCCATGGCGACTGCCATGTGCTTCTCCACTCCGCTTTTGCTGATCCCGAGGCGTGCGGCAACGTCGCCATGCGAGAGCCCCTCCAGCTTGTGCAGCCGAAACGCTCGCGCCGCTCCCGCTGGCAGCGCCGCGATCGCGATCGCGAGCCGCTGCGCGGCTTCCCGCCCGATGAGCAGTCGATCGGCGTCGGGAGCAGGATCGACCGGCTCCAGGGCGACCGCAGAAGTGCCGTGTTCGACGGTCAGCCAGTGACCGTCGCGCACGCCGCGGCGGCGCTCCTTCTTCAGCCGATCGAGCACCAGGTTCTGCGCCATGCGGAAGAGGTACGCGCGTCCATTAGCGACGGGGCCGGACAGCGTCGCGTTGAGCCGGATCCACATCTCCTGGAGAACGTCATCCGCGTCCGCGATGCTGCCCGTCCGCGCGACCAGGAAGCGCCGCAGATCCAAACGATGATCGTCATAGAGTTGGTGCAGCCCCGTCCCGGCTTGTATGGCGTCCGGCACCGGCGGCATTTCGGGATCGCTTATGCTCATTCAGTTAATGGGTCCAGCGGACGACCAGGCGGGCGCAGCACGTCAAGGTCAGACGGGTAGACCCGACCGCGAGAGCGGAGCGGCGTACGACGCGCGTGGGCCAGCATCGGTGATCGATCGCCTGCCTGCCTGCCCAATCGACGTTGGCCACCGTCATCGCGCCGACCGCGGTC
>CAXSEO010000161.1:0-6105 GCA_964235525.1 uncultured Sphingomonas sp.
GGATCGTCGTCAGCGATGAGGATCGTGCGGGGCATGGGGCATTGGATCATGGCTGGCATCCGCGCGGTCAAGACTGGGCGGCCGGCGGCGCGAAATGCACAATCGAGCCATCGCAACCGCGAAAGGACGACGCATCTACGGGCACGGGTTGGACCGGCTTGGGCCCGAGCATCGCTTTCGCCTGTGCCAGCCGACGGGCGCCACGCGGCGTCCAATCCGTCCACTTGTCCTGCCGTGTCGCGAGGGCGGTGAAGACCTGGACACGGACGTAGCGCACGCGATCGCGCGTCATCCTGTCCATCGGTCGGCTCTCCAGCGCGATGAGCGGCAGCAACGCTCCGTCGCCGACCTGGCCGAGGTAGCAAAGGTCGACCTTCGCCGGCGCCTGCATGCGCGCGTTCCAGGATGCGGCGATCGCGCCCAGATCGACAAAGCTGCAGACGGCGAGCACGAGGGCGGTGGCAAGCGCGTTCCAGTTGATCAGCCAGCGCGCGCTGCGCCCCTTCAGAATACGCCAGCAGATCAGCACCAGCCCGAGCGCGACCAGCCCCATCCACGCGAGCGCGGCAATGCGCCAGGCGGTCAGCATCGAGGCCTCGATATAGTCGATCGTCCGGAGCGCGCTGGAGGCGACGAGCACGAGGTTTTGCGCCACCCACAAGGTGACCAGCCGCCGTGCCCAGGGGTGGCGCTCGCTGGCGCTGCCGGGGCGGAGCATCGCCAATGCCATGACGCCCGCTATCAACGCGGTACCGATCAGCGGATAGGCGCCGCGATGCACGTACTCGGTCTGGGTCATGCCGGCCGGCAGCGCACCGCCGCTCCACAGGAAGGCGATGTCGAGCCCGTTCTGGACGGCGAAGATTGCGTTGAACAGCGCCAGCGCGATCAGCACCGATGAAAGCGACGTGCCGGGCAGCACGGGCTCCGGATCGGGCAAACGCCCTGCCAGCCGCATCACGGCGGCGTGCGGACGGAGGCTCTGCCAGACGCTGAGTGCTACGAAGATCCACAGCAGAACCTGCCAAACGGACGGCAGCCGGATCGCCGCCAGCGCTTGCGAGATCAGCGGATTGGCGGCGGCGAACAGCGCGAGGAACAGCGCTCCGCCGGCCAACGGTAGCCCCAGCATCGCGATGATTGCGCCGGGGCTGGCGCGTCTGCTGCGCCGGGGTCGCCCGAACCGGCGAACATCGGCGAACGGCTTGCCAATCCCCGCCACCGCATGGATGGCGAGGCGGGCGCTCCAATGCCATGCATCGTCAAAGCCCGCGGCGTTCGGCAGCAGCGCCGCAACGGACAAGGCGCACCAGAACAATGTCCAGGCGAGCGGCCCCGGATCGTCGAAGAGCGAGGCCGTGAAGAAAACGGCGGCTGCAAGCGCGATCCACGCGGGCCGATGCCGCCGCACATCGCGTCGGCCGAGCATGAGGCCGATCAGCCAGATGCCTGCAAAGGCCCCGATGCGAGCGCCCGAGAAGCTGTCCGGGAACAGGCGATCGAGCAGCACCATCAGCGTGGCGACGATCGCGCATTTGATGAGAAAACTGAACCGCACGATCCGCTCCTGCCGTTTGGAGCGGCCGAGCTAATGGTGCGTCATGGACGCGTGATCTTGGCCTTGAGGAGCGTCCGAGGAGAGCCGGTGCAGATTCGATGCACTGCGCTTGAGCTCGATCAAAGCTCCGGAAGAGCGGGCAAACCAACCTGAACGAATGTCCGGTTCTGGGGAACGCTCAAGACACCCTGAACGGCCTGTCCTGGGTCCTATTCACCTAACGCCGCAGCTGCTGATAGGCCCTGCGGAGCGGCCTTGAGCGGGACGGGCAATCTGCGCATGATGTGACGCCGGGCTGCAACAGGATTATCCATGCACTCTCTGCTTCGCCGTTGCGCCGGCGCTCTCGCCGGCACGTTGCTGACCTGCTCGATGCTGGGCGGCAGTCCGGCGCTGGCGCGCACCATCCTGTTCGTGGGGAACAGCTTCACCTTCGGCGCCAACTCGCCGGTGATGCGTTACCATTCCGAGCGGGTTACCGACCTGAACGGCGACGGGATCGGCGGTGTCCCCGCCCTGTTCAAAACCTTTGCGAACGAGGCCGGGCTGGACTGGACGGTGAGCCTGGAGACCTCCCCGGGCAAGGACCTGTCATGGCACCTGACCAACAAGCGTGCGGTGATCGACCGGCCCTGGGACGTGGTGATCCTACAGGGGTACAGCACGCTCGACGCGGAGCGGCCGGGAGATCCGACCCGCCACATTGCCGCCGCGCGAACCCTTGCCGACCTTTTCCTGAACCAAAACACGCATGTGCAGGTGGATCTGATGGCAACCTGGTCGAGGGCCGATCAGACCTATAGGCCGGACGGTCACTGGTATCATAAGCCGATCGCCCGGATGGCCGACGATCTCCTCGCCGCCAGCCGCCAGGCACTCACGAGCGGCTCGGGACTGCACGCGGTCGTGCCGGTCGGGACCGCGTGGAATCGCGCCATGCGCGAGGGCCTGGCCGACCCCAATCCATACGATGGGATCGCCTTCGGGCAGGTGAGCCTGTGGACATGGGACCAGTACCACGCCAGCGCCGAAGGATATTATCTGGACGCGCTCGTGGTGTTCGGAACCGTGACCGGCCTCGATCCGCGCACCTTTGCGGCACGAGATCGCGCAGCCGATGATCTCGGTCTCAATCCCAAGGTGGCGTCGCGGCTGCGCGAGATCGCCGCGGCGGAGATCGCGGCCCAGAATAGCTCACGCTGAAGGGGCAAGACCCGCGGTATGCGAGCCCGCATGGACTGTTGATACCATTGGAGCTGAACGAACGTCGGACTCCTGACAACGGCAAACCGGCCCTGAATGTCGCCATGTGGGTCAGTCAGATAGGATACCGACCTGCGTCGCCCGCCTAGTTTCGAATGACGCTCGCGTAGTCAGGATCGAGTTCGACGGCGCGCTCCTCGTCGGCCCGAGCTGCGCGAACGTCGCCGCGCTCGCGCCGCAGCCGGGATCGGGCGTAGTAGCTGCGAGGAGAGGGATCGAAGCGCACCGCCCGGTCGAGGTCCGCAGCCGCCGCCTCGGTGTCGCCCAAGCGCTCGTGGACGAGGCCGCGGTTCAGATAGGCGATCCCTAGCCGGGGCTCGAGCGCGACCGCCCGGTCGAGCGCGGAGACCGCGCCGGTCCAGTCCTGCGTCCGGGCAAGCACGAGCGCCCGTGCGAGCTCGTCGGCGGCGGCGCCCGGTGCCCCTTTAGCTCCAGGGTTAACCTGGCCGCCGCAGCCGCGCAGGCCGTCGCTCGGAGCGTCGATGGTACACGCGTTCCAACTGCCACGCCGCGATGCCGCTTTCGGGCGTCGTGACACGCGCGCGCCTGTCACCACGACGTCGGCGGCGTCGTTCCCGGCGGGGGCCGGGCGTCGCGCCTCGCCGGAAGCCCTGGCGGGGACCTCGGCGATGACCGGCGCGGCCACCGATGGCGCAGGAACTACCAGCGGTGCTGGGGCGGGCGGCGGCGGAGGCGGAGGTGCGACCGAGGCGACCGGCGGCGCGGGGACCAGCTCTCGCGCGGGAGCGACCGGGACCGCTGCGGCGGGGCTGGTTCGTCCGGCAGGCGCGGCGTTATGCGGCGGCGCGACCCCGAGCGGTGCACGCCCAACAGGCGGAACCGCGACGCCTCGCTCGCTCGTCGTCGCCTTCTTCGCGGCTGGCGGCGCGTCGAACGCTTTCGTCAGCGCCGCCGGCGGGGGCCGGTTGGTGTGGCCGCCCGGATGTTCGAGCGCCAGCGGCACCGCAATAAGAGCAACCAGCGTGGCCGACGCGAGCGCCCCCAGAGGAGCGCGGCTGGTCCGCCACCATGCCGCGTGGCGCGTTTCCCGCATCGACCGCGCGAGAGGCTCGGGCGCGTCCGCCCCGTCGAAGCGCGCCAGCGCCGCCGCGGTGGCCGCGGCCCGCGCTGCCGGGCGCGGCGGCGGCGGCGAGTGGGGCAGCGCGCGGGCAAGCTCGTCCCGCATCGCGGCGTCCTCCACGCCGAGGCCATGATCGACGGGATCGGACATCACCCGCCCCTATAGCGGCATTGGCGGCCGGGCCGAAAGCACCGGCCGCCACGCCCGTCAGCGATCGAGCGCCGCCATCGTCCGCGCCGTCTTTGCCGCGCGGACAAGCTGGATGAACTCGCCGCGATAGCCGAACGGGTCTTCGCCGCGTGACGCCGTAGCGATTCGCAGCACGTCGTCATAGCCGAATGCACCCGTGTGCCGTCCGCCGCGCAGCAGCTCGGCGAACCCGGCCACCGCCGTGGCGAAGCGGGCGTCCCGCGGCGCTTCCGCGAACCGGCCGACTCGCGCGGCCGGGCCGATCGGCATCGCGATCAACCGGCTCGTGTCGGACTTGGGCAGCTTGTAGCGGATCTTCACGTAGCCGAGCTCGCCCGCCTGGCCCGTCGCCGGGGTGGCTGCGGGTCTGGCGTAGCGCAGGTCCGCGACCGCGCGCGGCCCGCCTACCGGCGTGACTTCGTAGAGCGCCGTGACCGTCTGGCCGGAGCCGACATCACCCGCGTCCACCTTGTCGTTGGCGAAGTCCTCGCGGTTGAGCAGGCGCGTCTCATAGCCGATCAGCCGGTATTCGGCGACCGCGGCCGGGTTGAACTCGACCTGCACCTTGGCGTCCTTGGCGATCGGAAACAGCGTGGAGGTCGCCTCCTCGACCAGCGTCTTCCTCGCTTCGTTCAGCGTGTCGATATACGCAGCCGCCCCGTTGCCGTTCTGCGCCAGCGTCTGCATCATTGCATCGTTGTAGTTGCCCATCCCAACGCCGAGCACCGACAGGAACACGCCCTTGCCCCGCTCGCGCTCGATATAGCCCTTCAGCTCCTCTTGGCTCCTGATGCCGACGTTGAAGTCGCCGTCGGTCGCGAGGATGACGCGGTTGACCCCGGCGGGGTCGAGATGCTGTTCGGCGAGCGCATAGGCCTGACGGATGCCCTCTGCGCCGGCCGTGCTGCCGCCCGCCTCCAGCCGGTCGAGCACCGCCAGGATCTTCGCCTTGTCGCTGGCCGGGGTCGGTTCCAGCGCGGTGCCCGCATTGCCCGCATACGTCACGATCGCCACCCGGTCGTGCGCGTCGAGCCGGTCCAGCAGCAGCCCGAGCGACTGCTTGACTAGCGATAGCTTGTTGGGCTCATCCATCGAGCCGGAAGTGTCGATCAGGAACACAAGGTTGGCGCGCGGCCGGCTCGCGCGCGGCAGTTCGTAACCCTTGACGCCGATGCGTACCAGCAGTCGGCCCGGCGACCACGGGCTCGGAAAGACGGCGATGTTCGTGTTGAACGGTGCGGCCGCGCTGCGCGCCGGGGCGTAGTCGTAGGGGAAGTAGTTCACCATCTCCTCCGTCCTGACCGCGTCGGGTTGGGGTAGGACATTGCGGTTCAGGGACGCGCGCATGAACGAGTAGGACGCGGTGTCCACGTCGAGCGAGAAGGTCGAGACCGGCTCTTCGCGGACCAGCTTGAACGGGTTCTCGCGGATGGCGGTGAACCGGTCGCGGCCGACGTCGTGATACGGTGGCGGCGCCATCACCTTCGGGGCGATCCGGGCCATGACGACCGGCGCGGGCACCGATGGTGGTGGCGGCGGCGCGAGCGCGGCGCGGGCGGCACGGGCGTCGATCTTCGATCCGGTCACGACAACATCGGACGCCGCATCGGCGGCTTTCGCGGCGGGCGGCGGGGATTGCGTCGAGCCGTTCGCCGTGCGGTTGCCGGTCTGGGTGCATCCGGACGCCAGCAGGACCGCCAGCGTGGCGGCGAGCGCGATGGGGGGACGGGACATGGATCTCTCCTCGGTTCGGGCGGTCGCTTCTCGTCCGCCTGAACCTTGGACGCGGCTGCGGGCCGGATCCTTGGGAGGTGATCGAAAAAAGTTCAGGTGCCCGGTCCAAGCCTCCTTCTCGCCTCGTGCAGGCGCCAGGATATCGTCGTCTCGGCCACGCCAAGGATCGCGGCAGCCTCGGCATGGGTGAGTTGCTCCCCCGCGACCAGCACTACGACTTTGCGATAGGCGACAGGCAGCCGCGCCACTGCGCTCTTCACCCACATGGCGTCATGGAGAT
>CAXSEO010000162.1:0-6077 GCA_964235525.1 uncultured Sphingomonas sp.
GTCTGCTTTCGCAACGCGCGACGGTATGTGTACGAGGGCGTGCCCCGTACGGTGTATGACGCGTTCGGGAGGGCGGAATCGGCGGGGCAGTTCTTCAACGAATGCGTCAAAGGGCGCTTCCCGGCCCACCCCGACCCGGCCATAAAACGCTACCGGCCGTCGCCTTAGACCCTCCGTTCGCCCCGAGCGACGTCGAAGGGCAGGCTAACGCATTGCACTGGCCCGTGCTTCGACTTCGCTCAGCACGAACGGAAGAGCCTCGACCATTGCTCTCCCGGAACGGATCGGCGAAGGCGGCGCGCGGGCGACACGGGGGCGAGCGTTGAAGATCACGGTGTTCGGGCTGACGGTCAGCTCGTCCTGGGGCAATGGTCACGCGACACTGTGGCGCGGGCTGATCCGCAGTCTCGCCCGCGCCGGGCATGACGTGACGTTCGTCGAGCGTGACGTGCCTTATTACTCGCAACACCGCGACCTCATCGACCTGCCTGGGGCGCGGCTGATGCTGTACCGCGAGTGGGACGAAGTGCTCGCGGTCAAGCGGTCGCTGCTCGACGCGGACGCGGTGATCGTCACCTCCTACTGCCCCGACGCGGTCGCGGCCACGCGGCTGATCGAGGCGGAGGCGCGCGGGGCGCGGGTGTTCTACGACCTCGATACCCCGGTGACGCTGGCGCGCGTCGCGGCCGGCGAGCCAGTCGCTTACCTGCCGCCCGAGGGGCTGGGCGGGTTCGATCTGGTGCTGAGCTATACCGGCGGCCCCGCGCTCGACGCGCTGGAGCAGCAACTGGGCGCGCGACGGACCGCGCCGCTGTACGGGCATGTCGACCCGGATGCGCATCGGCCGGTCGCGCCGTCGGCGGATAGCGGCGACCTCTCCTACCTGGGCACCTATGCCGACGATCGCCAGCCGGTGCTGGCGGAGCTGTTCATCGCTCCCGCCCGCGTCGCGACCGGCAAGCGCTTCGTGCTCGGCGGCTCGGGCTACCCGGCCGACTTCCCATGGCAGCCGAACATCTGGTTTCTGGACCATGTCGCGCCGCCCGATCACCCGGCGTTCTTCTGCTCGTCGCGGGCAACACTCAACGTCACCCGCCGCGACATGGCGGCGATGGGCTGGTGTCCGTCAGGCCGCCTGTTCGAGGCAGCGGCGTGCGGAGTGCCGATCATTAGCGACGACTGGCCCGGTCTCGACCGGTTCTTCGAGCCGGGCAAGGAGATCATCCTTGCCTCGCGCGCCGACGATGTCCTCGACGCGCTCGCGCGGTCGGACGTTGAGTTGCGCCGCATTGCCGAGGCGGCAAGGGCGCGCGTGCTCGCGGAACATAGCTCCGACGTGCGCGCGCGCGAGCTGGTTGCGCTGCTCGAGGACGTCAGCCAAGCGCAGGCCGCCGCCGCCTGATGTGGGGCATCATCCCGGCGGCGGGCAACGGCTCGCGCATCCAGCCGCTCGCTTTCTCCAAGGAGCTGCTTCCGGTCGGCAGTCGGGTCGAGGTGGACGGGAGCGAGCGGCCCAAGGCGGTCAGCGAGTACCTCGTCGAGCGTATGGTCGCGGGCGGCGCCACCAAGGTATGCTTCGTGATCTCGCCGACCAAGTCGGACATCGTGCGCTACTACGGCGGCGGCATCGGCCAAGTGGACACCGCCTTTGTCGTCCAGCCGCAACCGGCGGGGCTGTGCGACGCGATTTTTCGCGCTTGCCCGCTGATCGCGCCCGATGAGCCGGCGCTCGTGGGCTTGCCCGACACGATCTGGTTCCCGGTCGACGCGCTCGCGCGCCTGCCCGACGATCGGCTCTCGTTCCTGCTGTTCCCGGTCGAGCGGCCCGAACTGTTCGACGCGGTGGTGACCGACGACGCGGGCCGGGTCGAGGAGGTGCGGGTCAAGCAGGCGGACGCGCGCACGAACTGGGTGTGGGGGGCGTTCAAGATGCCGGGGCATGTGCTCCATGACCTGCACCGCCTGTGGCGCGAGCCGGGGCGCGGGGACGAGTATTTCGGCACGCTCGTCAACGCCTGGCTGGCGCGGGGCAACGAAGCGGTCGGGGTGCGCGCGGGGGAGAGCTATGTCGATGTGGGGACGCTGGGAGGCTATCGCTCGGCGATCTCGTTGCTGGCGGGCGGTTAACGATGAGCCTCTTTGCTCCTCCTTTCCCGTTCGCCCTGAGCTTGTCGAAGGGCATCGCGCGCTCGGCAACGTCGGCTGGCGAGGAAAAGTAAGAACGTGCTTCGACAAGCTCAGCACGAGCGGGAGGCGCGCGAATGGGCGGAGCGGCTGGCGAGCGGGGAGCAGATTGACGCGCCCGTCGCGCTGGTCGTCGCGCACCCGGATGACGAGACATTGTGGGCGGGCGCAGCGCTGCGGCGGATGCGGAACCTGACCTTGATCCTGCTCACCGACGGCGCGCCCGAGGACATGGGCGACGCGCACCGGCTCGGCTTCGTGACGCGCGGGGATTACGCCGCCGCCCGCGCGGCGGAGCTGGCCCGCGCGCTGGAAGCCCTCGACGCAAGGCCCAGGCTGATCCGCTATGCTCTCCGCGATCAGGACGCGGTGCGCCACCTGCCCGCGATCATCGAGCGCCTGCGACGCGACCTCGCCGGGGCCGAGCTGGTGATCACCCACCCATACGAAGGCGGCCATCCCGACCACGACGTGGGCGCGCTGGCCGTCAACCGCGCCGCCCGCGCGCTGGTCGTCGAGTTCGCCTGCTACGCGCAGTTCAACGGCGCGCGCGAGTTCGGGCGGTTTGTCCCCGACCCGCAGAGCCCCGAACACGTCCGCGCGCTCGACGCACAAGACCGCGCCCGCGTCGACGCGGCCCTCGCCGCACACGCGACGCAGGCGTCCGTGTTCGGCGAGTGGCGGCCCGACGCGGAGCGGTGGCGCGCCGCCCCCGCCTACGACTTCGCCCGGCCCCCGCCTGGCGAGGACGCGTTGTACGACGGGTTTGGCTGGGCGCTCACCTCCGACAAGTGGCGCGCGATCGCCGCCGGGGTGCTCGCGTGACGCTGACGATCGTGTCGGTCTCTTACGCCTTTGCGCCCGTCACCGCCGATCCGGCAGGTGGGGCGGAGCAGGTCCTCGCGAGCCTCGACCGCGCATCAACTGCCGCCGGGCACCG
The DNA here is from genome assembly GCA_964235525.1 of uncultured Sphingomonas sp. Lineage (GTDB taxonomy): Bacteria > Pseudomonadota > Alphaproteobacteria > Sphingomonadales > Sphingomonadaceae > Sphingomonas. The sequence continues at coordinate 3,125 of CAXSEO010000162.1, forward strand.
CTCGATCGTGATCGCGCCCGAGGGGTCGTCCGTCACCGGCGAGCTCGTCCCGATCCCGGCCCCTGACGGCCCGATCGAGGGTGAAGTCTGGGAGCGCACCCATGCGGCGGTCCGCGAGCGGATCGCCGAGGTGGTCCAGCACGACCGGCCCGACCTTATCCACCTGCACGGGATCGACTTCGGCTCCTACCTCCCGGCCCCCGGCCCGCCAGTGCTGGTCACGCTTCACCTGCCGCTCGCCTGGTATACGCCCGCGTGGCTCACGCCCGAGCGGCCGCGCACCTGGCTGCAGCCGGTTTCCGCCAGTCAGGCGGGCCTCGCCGCGCCTGGCGTGCGGCTGCTCGACCCGATCCCCAACGGCGTCGACCTCACGCACTACCGTCCCGGCGCGAAGGGCAATCGCGCGCTCGTCCTCGGCCGGATCACGCAGGAGAAAGGCTTCCACGACGCGCTCGACGCCGCCCGCATCGCGGGCGTGCCGCTCGATGTCGCGGGCAAGGTGTTCCCCTATCTCGAGCACGAGCGCTATTTCGCCGAACAGGTCGCGCCCCGGCTCGACGCGGATCGGCGCTACCTCGGCCCGGTCGCGGGCGAGGCCAAGGCGGCACTGCTGCGCCAGGCGCGTTGCGTGCTGATCCCGTCGACGGCCGCCGAGACCTCGTCGTTGGTGGCGATGGAGGCGCTGGCGAGCGGGACGCCGGTGATCGCGTATCGCTCGGGCGCGCTGCCCGACATCGTCGAGGACGGGGTGACCGGGTTCATCGTCAACGACGTGGGCGCGATGGCGGAGGCGATCGGGCGCGTCGACGCGATCGACCCCGCCGCCTGCCGCCGCGCGGCCGAGCGCCGCTTCCCGCTCGCGCGCACCACCGCCGCGTATCTCGACCTGTACCGGAGGCTGGCCGCATGAGCTGGACCGACCAGGTGCTCGCGCAGTTCGCGGCGGGCGAGATCTCACGCGAGATCGCGCTCGCGCAGCTGCTACTGTCGGGGGAGGCCCCCGATCCGGCGACTTTACCCGCGCCGCTGGCCGAGTTCGCGCGCGCGCACCGCGGGCGGCTCGATCAGCTTGCCGGGCTCGCGCGCGACGGGTTCGACGCCGATGACATCGATGGCATGGCCCGGCTGTTCGATGGGCTGGCGGCGAGCGCGCCCGAGGCAGCGGTAGCCTTCTACACGCTGGGCGACCCGGCGCTGCTCGTCGAGGCGACCGACGAGCTGGCGCTGGTGATCCGCGACTGGGTGCCGGTCGACGGGCGTCGCGTGCTCGACTTCGGCTGCGGCATCGGCCGGGTCGCCGCCGCGCTCGCGCCGCACGCGCGCGAAGTGATCGGCGTCGACGTGTCGAAGGGCATGATCGCCCAGGCGCGCGCGCGGGCGAGCGCGCCCAACCTCCGCTTCGAGCAGAGCGACGGGCGCACGCTCGCGCTCCCCGGCGCCAGCATCGACCTCGTGGTCGCGGCGGACAGCTTGCCGTTCCTGATTCGCGCGGGCGTGCTCGAGGCGGCGATGGCGGAGTTCGCGCGCGTGCTCGTGCCGGGGGGTGACCTGCTGGTGTTCAACTGGAGCTATCGCGGCGACGACCTCGCCGACGACGCCGACGCGCGCCGCGTGGCCGAGCGGTGGGGGTTCGACGCGCTGCGCGTCGGCGAGCGGCCGTTCCGCATCTGGGACGGGCGCGGCTTCCACCTCCGCCGCCGATGACCTCGGAAGAGCACTGGACCCTGTTCCGCGCCGACCCGCGCGCGACGCCGTTCCAGTCGCCCGCCTGGCTCGACGCCTGGTGGACGCATCTGGGCGGCGGCGAGCGCGTTGACGTCGAGGCGCGCGACGACGGCGGACGGCTGATCGCGGCGCTGCCGATGTTCGTCTGGTACGACGCGGGCGTGCGCCGGCTGGTGCCCGTAGGGGCGACGCAGAGCGACTATCTAGATGCGCTGGTCGACCCGGCGGTGCCCGGCGCGCGCGAGGCGCTGTGGCGCGCGATCCTCGCTACGGCGGACCGCTGGGACGAGCTGGTGCTGCATGATGTGCGGGAGGGGGCGGCGTTGCTGGGGGAGGTACGCGTTGGTGGGGGAGTGCTAACTTCCGGCGCTACACAGTTCCCCGGCGAAGGCCGGGGCCCAGTCACGATGGCCAGTGTAACTGGACCCCTGCCTTCGCAGGGGAACGAGGGTTTGCCGGAGGGGTGGCACTTCACCGACACCCCCTGCGAAATCTGCCCCGTCCTCCCTCTTCCCCCCGCACCGCCACTCCTGCCCCAGCTCAGCAAGACGCAACGGCGCAAGGTGGTCCACGACCGCCACCGCGCGGAGGCGCTCGGCGGCGTCACCGTCGCGTTCGCGGGGGCGGACGAGATCGACGACGCGCTCACCGCATTGTTCGAGCTCCACGAAGCACGCTGGCGGCTGGAGGGCGAGGAGGGCGTACTCGCCAGCCCGCGGGTGCAGGCGTTCCACCGCGCCGCCGCCCCCGCGCTCGCCGCCGCCGGGCTGCTCCGAATGCCGGTGGTCCGGCACGCGGGGCGCATCGTCTCCCTGCTGCTCGGCTTCGCGGACGCGCGGCGCGGGTACAGCTACGTCATCGGCAGCGACTTTTCCGTCCCCAAGCAGAGCTTCGGCACCCTCGCCTTCGCGCACCTGATCGAGGCGTGCGTGGAGGAGGGCGCGCGCGAGTTCCACTTCCTGCGCGGTGAGGAGGGGTATAAATACGGCTGGGGCGCGGAGCCGACGCGCACGATGCGGCGGGTCGTGAGGCGGGGGTAGGTCGAGAACGGCCGCTTGCGCACATTTGCGGACATTCGCTGTCGGCGTTAGAACCGGATCATGATCGTCGCAGCGCTACTAGCATTGGCATCCCCAACAGAACCTCTTTTGGTAGATGTTCAAGATTATGAAGTAGACGTAGGCTGTGTGATTGTAGTAGCAGCTTATGCAAATTCACCGTCTAGTTT
>CAXSEO010000163.1:0-6057 GCA_964235525.1 uncultured Sphingomonas sp.
CTCGGCGTCGTCCCGCGCGAGGATGCGAACGCGATCGCGCTCGCCGCGACGGTGCCGATGGCGCTGCGAGGGCCGCACGAGGTGGCCAGCTATGCGCCCTCCGCGCTGCCGCGCGCGTCGGACGACCTGCTCAGCCGCGTGTCGTTGCTCTACCAGGGCGACGCGCAGCTCCACGGGCTGTGGGCGGAAGCGCTCGGCACCCGCGCGCTGACCGGCGACCTCGCGCAGAATGGCGGCGCGGACGCGGCAGCGACCGGTGCGCTGGCGGCCAAGCTACTGCTGCCCGCCAATGGCGCTCGAATCGCGATGCTCGAGACCGGCGGCTGGGACACCCATACCGGTCAGCGCGGGCGACTGGCGGCGCAGCTCAAGGGGCTGGACGCGATGCTGGGCGCGCTCAAGGCAGGGCTGGGGCCGGTGTGGGGCGAGACGGTGGTGCTGGTCGCGACCGAGTTCGGGCGCACGGTGGCGGCGAACGGCACCGGCGGCACCGACCACGGCACCGGCGCGGCGGCGATGCTGCTGGGCGGCGCGGTCAAGGGCGGGCGCGTGATTGCCGACTGGCCGGGGCTCGCGCCCGCCGCGTTGTACGAAGGCCGCGATCTCCGGCCGACGCTGGCGCTCGACGCGCTGATCGCGTCGGCGGTGGCGCAGCAGTTCGCGCTCGACCCGGCGCGGGTGGGCGCGACGCTGTTCCCGGGCGCGCCGAAGTCGCCCGCCGTCGAGGGGCTGGTCAGGGCCTGACGCTTCGCAATCGCGCGCGCCTCGGCTAAGCGCGCGGGCATGACGCTGTATTCCCGTTTCGCCGCGCATCTCGACGCGGCGCTCGATGCGCTGGTCGCGGCGGGTGACCTCCCCACCGGGCTGGATCGCGCCGCGATCACCGTCGAGCCGCCGCGCGACGCGGCGCATGGCGACCTGTCGACCAACGCGGCGATGGTACTCGCCAAGCCCGCGCGCACCAACCCGCGCGCGCTGGCGGAGCGCGTCGCGGCTGAGCTGGGCAAGCTGGACGAGGTGGCTTCGGTGTCGGTCGCGGGGCCGGGGTTCATCAACCTGACGCTGACCGACGACAGCTGGCGCGCCGAGCTGGCGACGGTCGCGGACGAAGCGGCGGATTACGGGCGCGCCAGCGTCGGGCGGGGGACGACCGTCAACGTCGAGTACGTCTCCGCCAACCCGACCGGGCCGATGCACATGGGGCATTGCCGGGGCGCGGTGGTGGGCGACTCGCTCGCCAACCTGCTCGAGTTCGCGGGCTATCGCGTGATCCGCGAATACTATGTCAACGACGCGGGCGGGCAGGTCGACGTGCTCGCGCGCTCGGTTCACCTGCGCTACCGCGAGGCACTGGGCGAGACGGTGACGATCCCCGAAGGGCTGTACCCGGGCGACTATCTTGTACCAGTTGGTCAAGCACTTGCAGTCGAGTTCGGCGACCGGTTCGCAGCTGCGCCGGAGGACGAGTGGCTGGCGCCATTCCGCACCCGCGCGGTGGCGGCGATGATGGAGGTGATCCGCGCCGACCTCGCGCTGCTCGGCATCCGGCACGAGGTGTTCGCCTCGGAAGCGGCAGTGCAGGCGGCGGGCAAGCCTGAGGTGGCGGAGCGCGAGCTGCGCGCGCGCGGGCTGGTCTATGACGGGGTGCTCGAGGCACCCAAGGGCGAGACGCCGGAGGATTGGGAACCAGTTGTGCTGCCGCTGTTCCGCTCGACGAAGTTCGGCGACGACCAGGATCGGTCGATCCGCAAGTCGACCGGGCAATGGACTTATTTCGGCGCGGACCTCGCGTACCACTATCAAAAGGCGCAAGGCGCTCAGCAGCTGATCGACATCTGGGGCGCGGACCATGCGGGCACGGTCAAGCGCATCACCGCTGCCGTGGAGGCGCTGACCGGCGGCAAGACCCGGTTCGACGTCAAGCTGATCCAGATGGTGCGGCTGTTGCGAAACGGCGAGCCGGTCAAGATGTCCAAGCGGTCCGGCAACTTCGTCACGCTTGCTGATGTCGTCGGTGAGGTTGGCAAGGACGTCGTGCGCTTCACCATGCTGACCCGCCGCGCCGACGCGCAGATGGACTTCGATTTCGCCAAGGTGGTGGAGGCGTCGAAGGACAATCCGGTCTTCTATGTCCAGTACGCGCATGCGCGGATCGCCTCGCTGCATCGTCGCGCGGCGGCGGCGGAAGTGGCGACGAGTGCGCCCGACCTGTCCCGGCTTGACACGGCGGAGCTGGCGCTGGTGAAGCTGGCGGCGCAGTTCCCGCGCGTCGTGCTGACCGCCGCTGCGGCGCGTGAGCCGCACCGGATCGCGTTTTATCTCTATGACTTGGCGGCCGCCTTTCACGCGCTGTGGAATATCGGCAACGACCGGCCGGAGCGACGCTTCCTGGTCGAGGATGACGCCGCGCTCAGCGCCGCGCGTCTGTTCTTGGCGAGCGCGATCGGGCAGGTTATCCGCAACGGGCTGTCGATCATGGGCGTCGAGGCGGTCGAGGAGCTGAACTGAGATGGCCGACGAGATCCACCTGACGCATGAAGACCGGCTGCCCTGGCTCGAGACGGTGGAGCCGGACGAGCCCGCGCGCGGCGGCACCGGGCGGACGGCGCTGCTGGTGCTGCTGACATTGCTGCTGTTGCTGGCGATCATCTGGGCGGTGTTCCGCCTCGGCCATGCCGGTCCGGTCGCGACCGCGAGCGGTGGCGGGCTGATCGCGGCGCAGGACGGCGCGTACAAGGTCCGCCCCGACGACCCGGGCGGCCTCAAGGTGGCGGGTGAGGGCGACAGCGCGATCGCGACCAGCACCGGTCACGGCCAGGGCGCGGCGCGGATCGACGCGCGGCAGGTGCCAGAGACGCCGGTCGCGGCCGACCATCCGCGCGTGATCGCCAGCTCCGTCCCCGCGCACGCGGCGTCGCACGTGACCGCCTCCGTTCCCGCCCGTGGCGGGCGGCTGACCGCCGCCGCGCCGGTCGCAGCGCCGGGCCGCACCGTGCCGGGCCAGGCCTCAGGCGGATCGCTGGTCCAGCTCGGCGCGTTCCCGACCGAGGCCAAGGCGAACGCGGCGTGGAGCGAGCTGGCCAAGCGGTTCAGCTATCTGGCCGCGCTCGGCAAGGCGGTGCAGCCGGCCGATGTCAACGGCCGCAAGGTGTTCCGCCTGCGCGTCAACGCGGGCAGCGCGAATGCGGCGGCGGAGCTGGCGGGCAAGCTCAAGATCGCGGGCGAGGATTGTTTCATCGTTGCCGGGTGACGAGGGTGCCGTGCAGGCTATAGCCGCCGCATGAAGCCCGTCATCTTCGGCCTCGGCGGTCCCGTGTTGACCGCGGATGAGCGCGCCTTTTTCGCCGAAGCGCGGCCCGCCGGGTTCATCCTGTTCCGTCGCAACGTCGCGACGCGCGCGCAGCTTCGCACGCTGACCGAGTCGCTGCGCGCGCTGACCGGGCGCGACGACCTGCCGATCCTGGTCGACCAGGAGGGCGGCCCGGTCGCGCGGATGCGCGCGCCCGAATGGCCGGAGTTCCCAGCCGGACCCGCGTTCGATCGGTTGTACGAGGTCGCGCCGATGTCCGCGATCCAAGCCGCGAGTGCGAACGGCGAGGCACTGGGGGTGATGCTGAGCGAGGTCGGCATCACCGTGAACTGCCTGCCGCTGCTCGACGTGCGGCAGTCCGACACGACGGCGGCGATTGCGACGCGGGCATACGGCGCGGAGCCGATGCGGGTCGCCGCGCTCGGCCGCGCGACGCTGGAGGGACTCGCGGCTGGCGGGGTGGTCGGGGTCGTGAAGCACCTGCCCGGGCACGGGCGGGCGCGGGTCGACTCGCATCACCTGCTCCCGCGCGTGACCGCGAGCGCGGCGGAGATGGAGGTCGATCTGGAACCGTTTCGCGTGCTGAATCAAACACCTATGGGCATGACCTCGCACATCGTCTTCGACTGCTGGGACGCGGAACGCCCCGCGACCCTGTCGACGACGGTGATCGAGCGGGTGATTCGGGGTGCAATCGGTTTCGACGGCCTGCTCCTGACCGACGACATCGACATGAAGGCGCTGACCGGATCGGCGGCGGACAAGGCGGCGGGTGCGATCGCGGCGGGGTGCGACGTGGTGCTCGACTGCTGGGCGCGGCTGGACGAGATGCGCGCTATCGCCGACCGGCTGGGCGAGATCACACCGCGCGCCGCCGAGCGACTCGCGCGCGCCATGACCATGCGCGCGGAGCCGACGGGCGACCTCGCCGGGCTGATCGCGCGGCGCGACGCGTTCCTCGCGCTTGGCTGACGCGATGGCGGTGGCAAAGTCGCGTCCACGCGCCTACATGACGTAGCGAAGCAAGGAGACGTCTGATGGGTAGTTTCGGCCCGATGCACTGGATCATCTTCGCGATCGTGCTGATTCTCGTCCTCGGCGGCGGCCGGTTCTCGAACATGATGGGCGACGTCGCCAAGGGCGTGAAGCAGTTCAAGAAAGGCATGGCTGAAGACGACGACGCCGCTGCCAAGCGCGACCCGGCCCGGATCGAGACCCGCGGCGCGATCGAACCCGTCATCAACCGGGAAACGGTCGTGACGCGCGACGGCGAGAAGCTGCGCGAGGAGCGCTGACGCGCGCTCGTAGGGACCGCCGATGTTCGACATCGCTCCCACAGAACTGCTTGTGCTTGGCGCGGTGGCTATCATGGTCATCCCGCCCAAGGACTTGCCGCGCGCGATGCGGATGGCGGGGCACTGGGTGGGCAAGGCGCGCGGGGTCGCGCGCCAGTTCCGCTCGGGCTTTGACGAGCTGATCCGCGAATCCGAACTCGCCGAAATGGAGAAGCGCTGGGCGGCGGAGAATGAGCGCATCCTGCGCGAGCACCCGTTCGCCGAAGCGTACGCGGACCTGACCGGCCAGCCGTTGACCGTCGAGAAGCCGGTGGTCGAACCCGCGCCGCCGCACGCGCCCGCGCCCGGAGCGGTCGAAGGCACCGCGAACTCGTGAGCGACGAGCTGGAGGACAGCCGCGCGCCGTTGCTCGACCACATCGTCGAGCTGCGGCGACGGTTGCTGTTCAGTCTGGTCGCGTTCGCGCTGTGCTTTGGCGTGTGCCTGTTTCTCGCGCGGCCGATCTTCGGTTTCCTCGTTCAGCCGTTGGTCCGCGCGGGGCAGAGCAAGGTCATCTACACGCAGCTGTTCGAGGCTTTTCTGGTCCAGATCAAGGTGGCGTTCTTCGCCGGCGCGATGATCGCGTTTCCGGTGATCGCCAACCAGCTGTGGCAGTTCGTCGCGCCCGGCCTGTACCGCAAGGAAAAGCGCGCGCTGCTGCCGTTCCTGCTGATGACGCCGGTGCTGTTCACGGCGGGCGCGGCGATGGCCTATTATGTCGCGATCCCCGCCGCGCTGCATTTTCTGCTGAGCTATCAGGGCAATATCGGCGGTATCCAGCAGGAGGCGCTGCCGTCGGTCGGCAGCTATCTGTCAGTGGTGATGCAGTTCCTGTTCGCGTTCGGGATCGCGTTCCTGTTGCCGGTGCTGCTGATGCTGCTCGAGCGCGCGGGGATTGTCACCCGCAAGCAGCTCGCGGCGTCGCGACGCTATGCGATCATCGGCTGTTTCGGGGTGGCGCTGGTGCTCGCGCCGCCCGACGCGGGGTCGATGATCCTGCTCGCGGTGCCGCTGTGCATCCTGTACGAGGCGGCGCTGATCGGCATCTGGTTCACCGAACGCCGCCGCGCGAAGGAGACGGGCACCGCGCTGGCGGGGACGGAGTAGCCCCGCAGGTCAGCGCGGGCAGGTCGTCCCCGGCCCGGCGTCCAGATCGAGGCAGCGCCCGTCGAGCCCCGACACCGGCAGCCGCAGCACCCCGGCCAGAGTTGGGGCGATGTCCACCGTCTCGACCGACAGCGGCTGCTCGAACGGCGTCATACCCTTGCGCCAGAACAACAGCGGTACGCGCCGGTCCATGTCCCACGGGCTGCCGTGCGTCGCGACATAGCCCTTGGCCGCCGAAGGCGCGGCCATCACGCGGGGCTTGAGCAGAAACACGAAGTCCCCCGACCGCTCCCCGTCGAACGACGC
>CAXSEO010000164.1:0-6030 GCA_964235525.1 uncultured Sphingomonas sp.
ATCGGGAACGCGGTTCGCGTTCTACGTCCGCTCGCACTGGCAGCGGATGCCGCCCGCGCTGCTCGCGCGTCACCTGTGGACCAAGTGGCGCAAGCATGGCACTCCGTAAGGAGCGCGGAGAGGGGAAAGACATGCACAAGCGATGGGCGGCGATGGGAATTGCGGCGGCGCTGTCTGCCTGTTCGATGGCGAAGGACGTCCCCGCCGCGACGGTGGAGATCGACCGGTTCCACGCCTCGCTCAACGCGGGCCGGTTCGAGCCCGTGTGGCAGGCCGCGGCTCCCGACCTTAAGACCGCGTCGCCCGAGCCCGCGTTCGTGCGGCTGCTCTACGCGGTTCACCGCAAGCTGGGCGCGTTCAAGTCGGGCAAGGCGACCGGTTTCAACGAGAATGTCTCCGGCGCGGGCACGTTCGTCAGCATCGGCTATGCGAGCAGCTATCAGCGCGGATCCGCCATCGAACAGTTCATCTATCGCATCGGCGAAGGCCGCCCGACACTGGCGGGCTATCATGTCAGCTCGGACGCGCTGATCCTGAACTGACGCGCCGACGCCACGCGGCGACCACCAGCAGCACCGCCGCGATCGCTACGGTGTCCGCGATCCAGTCGCGGATGTCGCAATCGCGGTGGAGCGCCGGGATCGCCTGCGTCACCTCGATCAACGCGCCGACGAACGACAGCCGTTCGCCGACGCGCAGCAGCTCCGCGCGCGGCCACGCCAGCACCGCCAGCCCGGCCAAGGTCGCGAAGGCGAGCATGTGCTGGAACTTGTCGCCGAACCGGTCGATCGGTGTCGCGGGCGGCTTGGGCAGCAGTGCCATCGTGACCGCGAACACGAGCGCGGCCCAGAACAGCGCGAGGAACAGGTGGCGGCGATTCATCGGGCGAGCGTCTCCAGCGCGGGCAGTAGCTGGTCGAACCGGTCGATCACCGCGTCCGCGCCCAGCTCAACGACGGGCCGGTCGAGGAACCCGAAGCTGACCGCCACCGCGGGGATCCCGGCGGCGTGCGCGCCCGCGACATCGTAGATCGAGTCGCCGACGAACGCCGCGCGTCCGCCGCCGCAGCGACGCACCATCTCCGCGATCGGCTCCGGCGCGGGCTTCCGCTCACCGACGGTATCGCCGCCGATCACCGCCGCGAGCCGGTCGAGCAGCCCGAGCTGTACGAGCACCTCGCGCGCGAGCCGCTCGTATTTGTTGGTCATGATGCCGACCGTCACTCCGCGCTTATTGAGCGCGTCGACCGCCTCGATCGCGCCCGGAAAGGGGCGGGTATGGACGGCGATGTTCGCCTCGTAATAGGCGAGCAGCCGTTGCTGGAGCACGTCGAGTTCGTCCTCCGAGCACCCGCCCGTCGCCTGCATCCCCTGAGCGAGCATGTGACGCGCGCCGCCGCCAATCATCGGGCGAATCGCGGCGATGCTCAACGTCGGACGACCCGCGCTCGCCAGCGCGTGGTTGACCGCCGCCGCAAGGTCGCCGCTGGTGTCGAGCAGCGTGCCGTCGAGATCGAACCCGACCACGTCGAAGGGAAACGCGCTCATGCCGCGCCGCGCCATCCGGGAACGGGCTGGCGAAAGCAAGCCGCGCGTGGCAGTCGCGCGTCCTATGTCGACCCCAGCCGTGCCCCGCCCGCTCGCCGCCATCATTCTCGCCGCCGGGAAGGGCACACGGATGAAGTCGGACACCCACAAAGTGCTGCACCCGATCGCGGGGCGGCCGATGCTGTTTCACCTACTCGCCAGCATCGACGCCCTCGCGCCCGAGCGGGTGGTGGTGGTGGTCGGCGACAGGCGCGACCAGCTCGAACGCGCGCTGGCCGGGCGTGACGTCGCCTTCGCGGTGCAGGAGCCGCAGATTGGCACCGCGCACGCGGTGCTGCAGGCCAGGGCGGCGCTGACGGGGTGGGACGGCGACGTGCTGATCCTGTCGGGCGACGTGCCGTTCATCACGCCCGCGACGATGCGGCGGATGCTCGCCGCGCTCCACGCCGAGCCCGCGCCCGCCGCGGTGGTGCTCGGCTTTCGGCCCCCTGATGCGGCCGCCTATGGCCGCATCGTCGCCGACCCGGCGGGGGTGGTGACCAAAATGGTCGAGCACAAGGACGCGAGCGATGAGGAGCGGCGGGTCGGTCTGTGCAACTCCAACCTGTTCGCGATCCGCTCCGCCGACCTGTGGCCGCTGCTCGAACGGGTCGGCAACGACAACGCGCAGGGCGAGTATTACCTGCCCGACATCGTCACCGTCGCGAGCGCCGACGGGCGTATGTCGCGGGTGATCGAGGGCGAGGCGGGCGAGGCGATCGGCCCCAATTCCCGCGCCGACTTCGCGCTGGCCGAAGCGGAGTGGCAGGCGCGCCGGCGGATCGCGGCGATGGCGGACGGGGCGACATTGGTCGCGCCCGAGACGGTGTGGTTCGCCTGGGACACGGTGCTGGGCCGCGACGTGACGATCGAGCCGTGCGTGGTGTTCGGCGCGGGCGTGTCGGTCGCGGATCGCGCGGTGATCCACGCGTTCTCGAACTTGGAGGGCGCGACGGTGGGCGAGGGGTGCTCGGTCGGCCCGTACGCCCGCCTGCGCCCCGGCGCGGTGCTGGAACGCGGCGCAAAGGTGGGCAATTTCGTCGAGGTAAAGGCGGCGACGCTGGGCGAGGGCGCAAAGGCGAGCCACCTCACCTACCTGGGGGACGCCAGCATCGGCGCGGGCGCAAACATCGGCGCGGGCACGATCACCTGCAATTACGACGGCTTTTTCAAGTACCGGACCGAGATTGGCGCGGGCGCGTTCATTGGCAGCAACTCGGCGCTGGTCGCGCCCGTTACCATCGGCGACGGCGCGATCGTCGGCGCGGGCAGCGTCGTGACGGTCGACGTGGAGGCGGACGCGCTGGCGCTGGTCCGCCCGCCACAGGTGAGCAAGCCCGGTCGGGCGGCGCGGTTTCGGGAGATGATGGCGGAGCGGACGCGGGCAAGATGAATTGCGACATTGACTTGATATCAACGCGTGATATCAAGGCAGCCATGCCCCGCGTCCTCGCCGATCTGCCGGATGATGATCTGAAGTGGCTCGACCAGCGAGCCGCGGAACAGGGCAAGTCGCGCGCGTCGGTGCTGCGCGAAGCGGTCGCGACGTATAAGGCGCAGTCGTCGGTTGGGGGCCCGGACTGGCTCGAAGCCGGCATCGGCTTGTGGACTCGACACGGCATCTCGATCGATCGGCACGACTATGAACGCAGACGACGGGCTGAATGGACGCGGCCGTGGGACGATGATTACGAAGAGGTTCGCGCCGAGTCGCCGGACTGTTTCACGCAAGAAGATGATAGAGAGCGCGCGCACTACCTCGCGCTGACCAGGGTCGATTTGGACAAGCGATACAACGACGCTCCATGAGCGGCTATAGTCTCGATGCCAACATCCTGATCGATGCGTTGCTTGACCATCAACCGGCGCACAGTGAATTGCGGCGTATTCTCGAGACTGGCGCGCGGATGTGGATCAGTCGAATGGCGTGGATCGAGGCGCTTTCAAAGGGTGATGATCCGCTGGTTCGCGACGCGCTTCGCTTCCTCGGACGGTTCGGCCTAGACGAAATAGACGAGGAGATCTCGCTCCGGGCCGCCGCGCTTCGCCGCCAGCGGCCGAGATTGCGGTCGCCGGATGCGATCATCCTCGCCACCGCGCAAACGCGCGGCCGCGTCCTTGTCACCCGCAATACCAGGGATTTCCCGGCCAACATGCCGGGCATCCGAGTTCCCTACACTCTCTAGCGCAAGGTAAGGTCTTATGTGTGGCATCGTAGGTATCGTCGGGGCTGAGGACGTGTCCGAGCGACTGCTCGACGGACTGCGGCGGCTCGAATATCGCGGCTATGACTCCGCCGGGATCGCGACCGATCATGACGGCGCGATCGAGCGGCGGCGTGCGTCGGGCAAGCTCGTCAACCTCGCGCGCGAGCTCGCCGCGCATCCGCTGCTGGGGCATACCGGCATCGCGCACACGCGCTGGGCGACGCATGGCGGCCCGACCACCAACAACGCCCACCCGCATTCGACCGGCGAGGTGGCGGTGGTGCATAACGGCATCATCGAGAACTTCCGCCCGCTGCGCGACGAACTGATCGCGCGCGGCCGCGTATTCACCAGCGAGACCGACACGGAGGTGGTTGCGCATCTCGTCAGCGAAAAGGTGGAGGCGGGCCTGGCCCCCGCCGACGCGGTGCGCGAGGTGCTGCCCCGGCTCCGCGGCGCGTTCGCACTCGCCATCCTGTTCCGCTCGCACCCCGAGCTGTTGATCGGCGCGCGGCTCGGCTCGCCGCTGGTGGTCGGCTATGGCGAGGGCGAGATGTTCCTCGGCTCGGACGCGCTCGCGCTGGGGCCGCTGACGCAGCGCATCTCCTACCTCGACGAGGGCGACTGGGTGGTCTGCACCCGTGACGGCGCGGCGGTGTTCAACAAGGCGAACGAGCCGGTCGAGCGCGCGATCACTATCTCCGGCGTCACCGGCGAGCTGATCTCGAAGGGCAATCACCGCCACTACATGCTCAAGGAGATCTACGAGCAGCCGATCGTGGTCGCGCAGACGCTGCGTTCGTACCTGCAGCGGATGGAGGAGCGGGTCACGCTGCCGATCCCCGAGTTCGACCTGTCGGCGATCAGGCGTGTCACCATCGTCGCCTGCGGGACCAGCTTCTACGCGGGCATGGTGGCCAAATACTGGTTCGAGCAGTTCGCGCGCGTCCCCGTCGACCTCGATGTGGCGAGCGAGTTCCGCTATCGCGAGCCGGTGATGGAAGAGGGCGGCTTGGCGCTGTTCATCAGCCAGTCGGGCGAGACCGCCGACACGCTGGCCGCGCTCCGCCATGCACGGAGCGAAGGGCAGACGATCGCGGTGGTGGTCAACGTGCCGACCAGCACCATGGCGCGCGAGGCGGACCTGCTGCTGCCGACCCATGCCGGGCCGGAGATCGGCGTCGCCTCGACCAAGGCGTTCACCTGCCAGCTGGCGGTGCTCGCCGCGCTGGCGGCCAATCTCGCGCGCGCCAAGGGGCGGCTGACCCCCGCGGCGGAGCGGCTGTTAGTGAAGCATCTGGCCGAGGCGCCCGCCGCGCTCAACGGCGCGCTCGCCTATGACGAGGCGATCCAGGCGATGGCGGGCACGGTCGCGAGCGCGCGCGACGTGCTCTATCTGGGCCGCGGCACCGACTATCCGCTCGCGCTGGAGGGCGCGCTCAAGCTCAAGGAGATCAGCTACATTCATGCCGAGGGCTATGCGGCGGGCGAGATGAAGCACGGGCCGATCGCGCTGATCGACGAGAACGTGCCGGTGATCGTGATCGCGCCGTCGGGGCCGCTGTTCGACAAGACGGTCAGCAACATGCAGGAAGTGCAGGCGCGCGGCGGCAAGGTGGTGCTGATCAGCGACTATGACGGTGTCCAGGCGGCGGGCGAGGGCTGCATGGCGACGATCACCATGCCCAAGGTCCACCCGCTGATCGCGCCGCTCGTGTACGCGGTGCCGGTGCAGTTGCTCGCCTACCACGTCGCGGTGGCGAAGGGGACGGACGTCGACCAGCCGCGCAACCTCGCCAAGTCGGTGACGGTGGAGTGAACCGGGGAGAGTGGGCGGGCGTTGTTGTGTCGTAGCGCGGGAGGTGGTCTTGGCGGAGCGGATGCGCCGACTGTACGGGGAAGAAGAGGCGCTCGCGCGATCCGTGTACCAGCGCAGCCTACCATATGACCGCATCTTCATCTCCGACTGGAGGATCGGCGACACGGCGGTGACGCTGGCGGGGATAGACCTCGCGGACGGCAAGTTTTCGTACCGTATCTGTTGGCCGGTCGGTTTTCGAGGCGTGATGAGCGCGCCGGCATCGCGTGCGATACTGATCCACGAGCTATGTCATGTCTGGCAAGGGCACCATGACGTGTGGCCCACCGTCTATATGGGGCAGTCCATCGTCGATCAGGTCGTCGAAGGCGTCGAGGATATCTGGCGGAAGCGGGAATACCGGCGGTGGGACGAGCAT